>CBDVDU010000107.1:0-7813 GCA_965372825.1 uncultured Gammaproteobacteria bacterium
GATTGGGCACAAGCTTTATAGGGAATCCACCTTAAGGAATCAAAATTCAATAACATCCGAAAGTTTCGGGTTTTATTTATATGCATTCCTAAACATAGATTCCTGCTAACAGCATGCAGGATGACGAGCGGAAAAAACAGCTTGTACCCTTTAATAATGAGAAGCTACCTAAGGAGCAAAAATTCAATAATACCCGAGTCCGACTTGTCTTTTAGCTCCACGACCGCGCTGGAAAAACAGTTGCGTAGCTCGCTATGCGCCCGTTTCCCTAGCACACCCGTGAAGCCAAAACCCTGTGTCATACTTTCGGGTATTATTAAACCCTCGCCCCTAAAACCTAGCCAACTAAATATTATTTAAACCAAGAATCATAAAACTTAGGGTTAAACATTTTATTAATTGCATACGCTATACGCGTTTTAGACTCTGCAACTGTTGCACCTTCTTTAACATCAGCTGTCGCTACGCCGATCCAGATAACGTAACCCGTTTTTACATCTGCAGCGACAACAATTAACCCCGATTTAGGAACATTTTGAGGGATTTCAACGTCGGTTGCTGGATCAACTTTTAAACCCTGTGCTTCCATATCTACACCAGCAAAAAAGCTCATTGCAACTTCAGCATTTTGATCTGTAACTTTGGTAAGACCTTTGTCACGTAATTCGCTGTCAATCTGAAATTTAATATCGCTAGAAACATCAAATTTTGGCGTTTTCCATTTTCCTTCTGGATCATTTAGTAAAGCTGCTGAGCCCAACCAAGCATAGCTTGTATAAGCCTTTAAATTAACTTTAGGGTCTGATGCCGCTTCAACCTCTATATCTTTTGTTAACGAAGAGGCACAAGCTGAAATCAAAATAGCAAGCATAAGTATGCTTAAGGTTTGTAATTTTTTCATGATTTTATTGAGTGAAAGTTTAAAAAAGAAGCTACCCTATAAGAATAGTTTTATAATAATAGTCTACAATCCTTATTATGACCAGCTAACTAGATAAAATTATTATTCATGTGAAGAAAGTCACAGTCATGAGTAAAAAATTATAGTAAGTCATAGCACTAACATTTAATACAATTACATGTTTAAATACTTGCAATTGCACCTACTCATTTAACCATTCGGCTTAATCTATGTCTCTATTAGATAAATATAAACATCGATCAATTCAATTTATTCTTATTTTGTGCTCTCTATGGCTAAGCGCCTGTGAACAAAAAAACGAATATATCGCACCACCTCCTCCAGAAGTTACCGTTAGCCAGCCTGTACAGCAAAGTGTCACTGAATATTTAGAATTTACCGGCACTACGCAATCAGTTGGCTTTGCCGAAGTGAGAGCACAAGCCTCAGGTATCTTAAAAAGCATGCACTTTGAGCCAGGAACAACTGTTAAACAAGGGGATTTATTATTTATCATTGACCCTGATCTTTATCAGGCTAAATTAGCCGCAGCACAAGCAGAGTTAGTCAGCGCTCAAGCACAACTCAATCGCACACAAGCCGAATTAAACCGTGCTGATCAGTTAATTAAGAAAAATTATATTTCCAAAACAGATCATCTGCGCCGAAAAACAGAGCGCGACGTAGCTCAAGCAGCTATTGGCTTAAAATCAGCTCGTGTCCGTAGCGCAGAAATTCAGCTAGGATATACACAGGTTGTCGCGCCTATTGATGGCCGTGTGAGCAAAAATACAGTCGATATTGGTAACTTAGTCGGAGAAGGAGAAGCCACGCTACTTACGACAATAACGCAATACAAACCGATGTATGTCTATTTTCATTTAAACGAACGGGATTTATTACGCATAATGACCTTACGTGGTGAAAAAGCACGGCAAATGGGGCATGACACTGAAAAACAACCTGAACATGAGTTAAATATTCCTTTGCAACTAGGCCTAACAGATGAAGAAGGATACCCGCACCAGGGAGAATTAGATTTTGGTGAATCATCGTTAAATACCAGCACCGGCACCATCGAGTTACGAGGGATTTTTGCTAACGAAGGCAACCCGCCACGCTTCATCCCCGGTTTATTTACCCGTTTACGCCTGCCAATTAATGAGGCGCAACAAGCCTTATTAATTGATGAGCGCGCTATAGGATCAGATCAAAGTGGCCGTTTTGTTTTAGTTGTTAACCAGGAAAATAAAGTTGAAAAACGCCTTGTCACCCTAGGTCAACACCTTGACGGAATGGTGGTTATTAGTAAAGGTATCAAAGCAGACGATAAAGTGATTATTAATGGCTTACAAAAAGCCAGACCGGGCAGTGTCGTTAATCCTACAACCGCTACAGCCAAAGCAGGATAAACGTATGTTTTCTAAATTTTTCATAGAACGCCCCATTTTTGCCGCAGTTATTTCTATCGTCTTATTAATTGCAGGTATCGTCTCTGCTTTAACTTTGCCTAGCGCGCAATACCCTGAAATCACCCCACCTACCGTTGAGGTTAAAGCCACTTACCCTGGGGCTAATGCTCAGGTGATTGCTGAGACAGTTGCGGCACCGATTGAACAACAGGTTAACGGCGTGGAAAACATGATGTATATGTCATCCACCAGTGCGGGAGATGGTTCGTATAATTTAACAGTGACTTTTGAAGTGGGTACTGATTTAGATATTGCTCAGGTGATGGTACAAAATCGTGTTGCTTTAGCTGCACCTAATTTACCAGAAGAAGTTAACCGCCAAGGCGTTAGTACAAAAAAGAAATCCGCTAATATTATCTTATTTATTGCCCTGACTTCACCAGATAGCACCTTTGATGAACTCTATTTAAGTAATTATGCGACCTTAAATATTCTCGACCAATTAGCGCGCATTAAAGGGGTTGGGGATGTCATGATTTTCCCTCCTAGTGATTACAGTATGCGGGTTTGGCTCAACCCTCATCAAATGAAATCACGGGGCATTACCACCCAAGATATCTTAAATGAGATGCGTGAGCAAAACGTGCAGGTTGCAGCCGGTCAAATTGGCCAGCCTCCTGTCCCTGCTGGCACAAACTTCCAGTACACCATTAATGTCTTAGGCCGCTTAACAGATATTGCCCAATTTGAAGATATTATTATCAAAACAGATGGAAATGGCGCTATTACCCGTTTAAAAGATGTTGCTCGTATTGATTTAGGCGGAAAAACCTACGATATTAGCGCTAATGTAAATGGTGCACCATCAGCTAGCATCAGTATTTATCAATTACCTGGGGCTAACGCTTTAGACGTTGCCGATCAAGTTCGTGCAAAAATGCAGGAATTAGAAAAAAACTTCCCTCAAGGCTTAGAATACAAAGTTCCTTATGACACCACGCTTTTTGTTAGCGCTTCTATTAATGAAGTTTTCGTTACCTTATATCAGGCGGGTGCTTTAGTTTTCATTGTTTTGTTTATTTTCTTGCAAGACTGGCGCGCGACCCTGATTCCAGCCGTGACTATTCCGGTATCATTAATTGCTACTTTTATTGTGATGTCGATGATGGGATTTTCCCTGAATATGCTGACCTTATTTGGTTTAGTACTCGCCATCGGAGTGGTGGTCGATGACTCGATTGTTGTGGTCGAAGCGACCGTTGCGTATATCGAAAAAGGCATGTCCTCAAGAGAGGCTGCCATTCAAGCCATGAGTGATGTGTCAGGCCCCGTTATCGCGACTACCTTAGTATTATTAGCCGTCTTTGTACCGACTGCTTTTTTACCTGGAATTACCGGTGAAATGTATCGTCAATTTTCTCTCACTATTGCAGTAGCAACTGTTTTTAGCTCGCTCAATGCTTTAACCTTAAGCCCCGCATTAGCCGCGCTATTATTACGCCCTGCGCCAAAAAACAAAAATGCTTTTTTTCGCGGCTTTGATCGTTTTTTTGAAGCCAGCTCTAATGGCTATGCCAATTTTTTAAAAATCGTCGTCCGCCGTGGTTTTTTGATGATGCTATTAGCCTTAGGTATCGCGGTTGTCAGTGGTTGGCAGTTTGGTAAAATTCCTGCTTCCTTTTTACCCGTAGAGGATCAAGGCTATGTCATTACAGCCGTGCAATTACCCGACGCCGCCTCTAAGGAGCGTACCGATGAAGTGCTAAGGAAAATTGATGACATCTTAAAAGAAATACCAGGCTTAAAAGATTGGATATCATTAGGAGGGTTCTCCATGATCGATGGAACCAATGCTTCTAATGCTGCGACGATTTTCGTGGTCATGAAGCCATGGGAAGAGCGCACAGCTGAAAATGAAACGCAAGAGGCAATTTTGCAACACTTGAATCAAAAATTTAGTCAGATTCAAGAAGCCATTGTATTTACCTTTGTCCCGCCTGCTATTCCAGGCTTAGGGGTTTCCGGTGGTTTTCAAATGCAAATTCAGGACAGGGGCAATGTTGGTTTAAATGAGCTACAGCGCATGGCCACTGAAATGATCGTAGACAGCCAAAGCCAATCAACTTTAGCAGGGCTCAACTCAACTTTTAGAGCCGGTGTACCGCAATTATTTGCCGAAGTGGATCGTACCAAAGCAAAAACTTTAGAGGTTCCTTTAATTGAGGTGTTTAATACCTTACAGGCTTACTTAGGCTCGGCTTATGTCAATGATTTCAATCAATTCGGTCGAACTTGGCAGGTGAAAGTCCAAGCAGATGCTGAGTTTCGCTTAAAGCCCGAAGACATACGTCAACTTGAAGTACGTAATAAAAAAGGCGAAATGATTCCGCTAGGGACTTTAATTAGAGTAGATGAAACCTTAGGCCCACAAACTATCTTACGTTATAACCTTTATCCTGCCGCGTCCATTACCGGTAGTGCCGCACCTGGATTTAGTTCCGGTGAAGCCTTAAATCTCATGGAACAAATGGCTCAAGAAAAATTTCCTGACTCTATGGGCTTTGAATGGACGGGCATGTCTTACCAGGAAAAGCAGGTCGGCTCTGAAGCCACGGTTATTTTTGCTTTGGCGATTGTTCTGGTGTTTTTGGTGTTAGCCGCTCAATATGAAAGCTGGAGCTTACCGATGGCAGTATTACTGGTCGTGCCATTAGCCTTATTAGGTACGGTTGCCGCCTTAATGATGCGCGGATTCGATAATAATGTTTATACTCAAATCGGGATTGTACTGATTATTGGTTTGGCCAGTAAAAATGCGATTTTGATTGTTGAATTAGCTGCCGAACAACGCGCTAAAGGCATCAGTATTTTTGATTCAGCTGTTGAAGCTTCTCGGTTACGCTTCCGTGCGATTTTAATGACAGCATTTTCCTCCATTTTAGGTTTTATGCCATTAATGGTCGCCAGTGGGGCAGGTGCCGCAAGTCGTCAAGCAATAGGAACAGCGGTGGTCGGCGGTATGATTGCCGCAGTTACTATGTCGTTGATATTTACACCCGTGTTTTATACGGTCATGCAAGGCTTTAGTGAGCGCTTTAGTAAAGAAAAGTCGAATTAAACTTTCCTCCTTAATAAAAAACCAAGACAACGTATGGGGCGCTGGCCTTTAGACTGCATTTTTATTGGTAGGGCGTGGCTTTAGTTGCGCACTTACTATAAAGGCGGGCTAAAGCCACGCCCTACAGTTTTCAGTATGCCCCGCGTTATAATATCCTCTACAATCAAGCCCAGTTTTTTCTGCGCAATAACTGATATACGGTATAATTATCGGTCAAATTGAACCTAGGTTCATATATATCATCTTGATTGCTGGATTCATTATTCTTTTTATAGGCTACTTCCTAAGTTTCCTAGCAATTTAATATTCTCGGAGACATCATTCATGCGTTTTTTAATTTCCTATCCGCAAACGAACTGGGATTATGCCAAGTTCCGCTTAAACCGTATTATCAGAGGGAAAGATAAATCCAATGATGTGTTTACCGGATCACCCGGCGGTAAAATCCAATTATTAGAACAGCTTGAGCCTTTAGGAAAATTTCGTTTATTAGATGAAATCTACCCTACCAAACCTTTTGGTATGGAATATGTCGCAGGTGAAGGGCTTTATTTTATTACTGGCCTACCTTGCTGCATTGATGGTCAAGCAGGTGATGAACATATTCTGAGATTAAACGACCAAGGTGAAATTGACTTAGTTATCAAACACCCATTATTTTCACAAATGCGCTCTCTACGCCGAACTAAAAACGGCATATTAGTCACTTCTAGCGGTATTGATGCCATCTTAGAAGTCAATTTAGACGGTGAAATAATCTGGGATTGGTTCGGTACTGAACAAGGTTATTCAACGCGTTATGGTGGTGGCGAAAGAACGATTGATCGTGATTTTGATCACCGCACGCTTTGTTATTCAGGAAAATTACAAACCACGCATTTGAATTCTGCCATCGTTGATCCGTATGACGAAAGTAAAATTCTCACTATTCTTTTCTATCAAGGCAAAGTCGCTCGTATAGACAGAGAAACACTAAAATTAGAGCATGTTATCGAGAATTTGAATGGTGCACATCATATCCGCCCTCACTCGAAAGGCTATATGCTTTCTAATTCACGCAAAGGTGAAACGCATATTTATGATCGAAACTTCCAATTACTGGAAATTATCGACGGGACTAATTCCTTATTCCCTGTCAAATGGGTACAAGATACGATCGAACAACCTTCTGGTTCGCATCTAATTGCCGACTGTAATACGTTTAATTTACGAGAGCGTACTGCAGATGGTAAAGAACGTAAATTTAACACACAAATGCCTAATCGTATTTTCCAAATCGAGCCAGTCGGCGATGATTTTTCTTTTAACGAACTAGCCCATTCTCATTTTACGAAAGACTAATTAATGAAACGTTATTTACTCCCTCTTTGTGCTGCTACTTTTTTTTCATCGCCTATTCAGGCAGAAGAATTCACCCCCTCTTATACTGAGTGGCAAAGAACTGCACAAAACCCATTAAGCCCTAATTTTAGATTACCGTTTAAATATAATTTTCATGGTGGTGCGCCTGATGGCGCAGTCCATATTGGTAGCTTTTCCCCCATTATGCCGATCAAATTTGATAACTGGAATATTATTAACCAACTGACATTAAATATCATGGGCACACCTGGTGATATTACTGGCATTAAAGGCTTACCCGAGCCTTATACCGGTGATGGTCATGGCGGAAGTGACGGTTATGCAGCAGGCTTAGCGGATACCGACTTTACCAGCTATTTTTCCTCGATGATAGGTGAAGACTTCACTTATGGTTTTGGGCCAACATTTACTTTCCCAACCGACCAACCAAGCCGGGAATTAGGTAGCGGTAAGTTCAGTGTAGGGCCTGCGTTAATGCTGGTATATCAACCTGAACACTGGACAATTAACTTAGAAATACAACAAATTTGGTCAGTCATTGGTAATGATGGTAGAGAAAATGTCAGTCAAATGATTGTTCAGCCCTCTATTTATTACAACTTACCGCAAGGCTGGTATCTTCTTTCAGATCTGCAAATGGTGGCTAACTGGCGTTCTAATTCAGAACAGCGCTGGACAGTCCCTATCGGTGCAGGCGTAGGGAAGTTATTTAAAATCGGCGAAAATGCGATTAATAGCCGTTTAGGTGGCTATTATAATCCAGTGACGCCAGATGCCGGGCCAACTTGGTCGATGAACTTTTCTATAGAATTTATTTTCGGTAGTTAATATTTAAAGTAGCTTAAAAACAAGATTTTAACCACAGAGAGCACAGAGTACACAGAGGAAATATTCCTCGTTACGTACTCTGTTTTTCCATTTTTTACTCCGCACCTAAGGTTCAATACTATTGACTTAAGGATAAGCTCCTTCTCCAAAGGGAGAAGGTTGGGATGAGGGGAATTATAAAGGCATGGTTTT
>CBDVDU010000108.1:0-7739 GCA_965372825.1 uncultured Gammaproteobacteria bacterium
TTCGCTTAACTGAGAACCAATAATTTCTTTTAAGGCTTCTTTGGCGTTTGATACTGAATTTTTTGCAGAAATAACATCTGCTCGACTTTGATCATAACCTGCTTGTGCTTCATAAACATCGGTAATAGCGATAAGCCCCACATCAAAACGTTGTTGGGCTTGTTCTAGCTGCCTAGCAATAGTTTCCTGCTCTGAAAGGACAAAGGTAAGGTCGTCTTGTGTACCTAAAACATTAAAATATGCATTAGTCGTTTTTAGAATAAGGCGTTGCTGTTCGGCAAGGTAACTAGCATCAGCTTGAGCAATTTGTTTTTCGGATTGCGAGAGCTGTACCCACATATCCCAATGAAAAACCGGCTGCACTAAATTAATACTAAACTGATTATTCCAATATTCGTTTTTGCTTGATTGACCAGGAAAGTTTTGATTAAAAATTGATTTCTGATCAGACCAATTATAAACAGTAGATGCACCAGCATTTATCGAAGGTAAGAGTTGTGCAATGCTCTGCTCTTTAAGTTCGCCTACAGCCATTTTATTCGCAAGTGACTGGCGTAAAAAAGGGTCATTTTGCAAAGCAAGATCATAGGTTTCTAATAAGTTTTGTGCCTGTAGCGTACTTGAAAATAAAAAGATAAATGAGAGTGTCGTTTTTTTCATAAACGTTTTCCAAAGATAAAGGCGGTAATTGCTTTCAATTATAGTGTAATGAGAAAAAGCTGTGGAGTTTTTACTGTTTTATAACATGCTATTGGTTTAATGCCCAGATGACATGCTCTTTTACTAATTCAGAAGGATGGCTGGTTTTATTATTTAACACATTTTTTATCTCGGCTGATGTTGGGGCATTACCTAGTGCCACGGCAATATTACGTTGCCATTGTTCATAGCCTATACGCCTAATTGCCGAACCTTCAGTTTTAGTTAAAAACTCGGTTTCCGACCAATTAAATAATTCAATTAAGTGCTGGGCGTTGAGATTATATCTAGGGTTAAAGTCAGTTTCAGTACTAAGCCGAGCAAAGCGATTCCAAGGGCAAATTAATTGGCAATCATCACAGCCATAGATACGATTGCCCATTAACGGCCTTAACGCTTCAGGAATGGAGCCTTTCAGCTCTATCGTTAAATAAGAAATACATTTTCGTGCGTCGACTTGATAGGGTGCAACAATGGCTTGGGTTGGGCAAATATCAATACAGGCAGTACATTGTCCACAATGATTATTACTCGGTGTATCGATAGTCAAAGGAATAGAGGTGTAAATTTCGCCTAAAAAAAACCAAGACCCAGCTTTTTTGTTAATAATATTACTGTGTTTGCCGATCCATCCTAAACCAGCTTTTTCAGCGATGGCTTTTTCCAGTACTGGAGCCGAATCGACAAAGGCACGATAACCAAAGATACCAACTTCCTGTTCAATGCGTTGAGCCAGTTTTTTTAAGCGTTTACGTAATACCTTATGGTAATCACGGCCTAGCGCATAGCGTGATATAAAACCAGCTACTGGATTATTAAGGGTATTTTCTATAGATTCTTGTGCTTCGGGCAAATAATCCATACGCACCGAAATAATACTCACTGTTTCTGGCTGTAAAAGAGCAGGGCGACTGCGCTTTAAACCATGTTTATGCATATAATCCATATCTGCATGATAACCTTGGTCTATCCAATGCTGTAAGCGCTGTTCTGCTTGTTGCAAATTCGTATCGCTGATACCTACTTGCTGAAAGCCCAGTTCCAAGCCCCATTGTTTTATTTGTTGGGACAGTTCATTCATTGCTTTATCCATTCTATAATGCTTTCATTTATATTTAAGCGCTCACTTTAAAATGCAAACTTTACCAACAAAATTATACTCTGCACAACAAGCTAGAGAAATAGATCGCATAGCTCAAGAGCAAACAGAAGTCACTGGTTTTCAATTAATGACTAAAGCAGCGCAAGCTGGCTTTCAATTAATCAAAGAATATTATCCGAAAACTAAAAGAATCGTCGTTTTCTGTGGAGCGGGTAACAATGCCGGTGATGGCTATTTAATTGCCAAGCTCACATTACAATCTGGCTACAAGGTGCAGTTACTTTCCGTGGTTGCAGAAGAAAAATTAACCGGCGATGCTGCATTAGCCAAACAAGCTTATAGCAATGTCGGTGGGGTAGTTTTACATGATCTTCATTTGTTAAATAACGCAGACTTAATCATTGATGCATTATTGGGTACTGGGCTGGATCGACCTGTACTTGGTAAATTTGCGGCCGCCATACAGCATATTAATAACTCTGATACGCCGGTTTTGGCAATTGATATTCCATCGGGCTTAAATGCTGATACAGGTAATATCATGGCTTGTGCTGTGCATGCTGAGGTGACTATTACTTTTATTGTCTTAAAAAAAGGACTTTTCACCGGTTTAGCAGCTGATTATTGTGGCACGGTACTTTTTTCAGATCTAGGCGTCCCTAATAAAATTATTGAGCATGAGTTGAGTGAAGAAAGCCTGTTACAAGCGGTTACCTTGGCTAAACGACCACGCTGCGCACATAAAGGCATGTTTGGTCATGTATTAGTTGTGGGGGGCGATTATGGTTATGCGGGAGCAGTCAAATTAGCGGCTGAAGCCGCCTTAAATAGCGGGTCAGGTTTAGTTAGTGTGGCTACGCGCAAAGAGCATGCTAGCCAAATGTATCTTACATGTCCAGAGTTAATGGGGCATACATTAGAGCAATTGGCAGATATTGAAGTGTTGTTAAAGAAGGTTACTGTATTAGTTTTAGGGCCTGGACTAGCACAGCGAGCATGGGCAAAAAACGTATGGCCTGCATTGATTGGCTTAAATTTACCGAGAGTGATTGATGCCGATGCATTGAATTTATTGGCAGATTCTCCCGCTTACTCGGAACAGTGGATTTTAACGCCACATCCAGGCGAAGCAGCGCGTTTATTGCACTGTTCTACGGCAGATATTTTACAGAATAGATTTAAAGCAGTACGTACGTTACAGGTAAAATATGGCGGTGTTTGTGTGTTAAAAGGCGCAGGCACACTGATTTGTGATGGTCAGCATATTTATGTTAATTCCACGGGCAACCCTGGGATGGCGGCGGGTGGGATGGGTGATGTTTTATCGGGCACTATCGGTGCTTTATTAGCTCAGCACTATTCTTTACTGGATGCTGCAAAAATAGGTGTTTATTTACATGGTTTGGCCGCCGATAAAGCTGCTGTTCATTTTGGTGAGCGTGGTTTGCGCGCAACTGATGTCTTACAATTTTTACGAGAAGTCGTTAATTAATGATGCAATTTATATTGAATACAGCGGAAGAAACTGAAGCCTTTGGCGCTAAATTATTTCAAGTGCTACCGGAAAAATGCCTTGTTTTCTTACTGGGTGACTTGGGTGCTGGGAAAACAACTTTAACGCGTGGTTTTATGCGTGCAGCAGGCCATATAGGTGCAGTTAAAAGCCCTACTTATAATATCGTCGAAGAGTATAAAATTGATAACCGGCTCTTTTTTCATTTTGATTTGTATCGCTTAGCTGACCCAGAAGAGTTGGAATGGATAGGTATTGCCGACTATTTACAAGAAAAAGCAGTCAGTTTTATTGAGTGGCCAGAAAAAGGAGAGGGTTATTTAAGTGAGCCTGATGTTATTTTATCTTTAACAACAAGCGATAATGGCCGTAAGTTACATATTGATAGAATACCAGAGCACATGAAGAATAAACTTTCTGATTGAAAAACAAACACATACTGCTATAATCTAATTGAATTTATTAGCATTTAGGTGAGGTCGTGAGAAAATTTATAATTTTATGTTTACTATTGATTTTAAATATCTCAGTTGTCACTGCGGCGCAAACAAAAGTAAAAAAACTACGCATTCAATCAACCAATAAATATACACGCTTAGTTTTTGACGTCTCCTCTATTCCTGAACACCAGATTTTTCAACTTAAAAATCCAGATCGTTTAGTGATTGATTTTAATAATGCTTATTTAGATAAAAGCCTCAAGCAGCCACCTAAAAACCATCCTGTTTTAGTAAGGTTACGCTCAGCACATAGAAATAAAAAAGATTTACGTGTTGTTATCGACTTGCAATCAAAGGTTGCGCCTAAGAGTTTTGTTTTAAAAGCAAATAACAAATATGGGCCTCGATTAGTTATTGATTTGCCAGTTAAATCGGCCAAGCCATTAGCTAGGAAACAAGCTAAAAAATATAGCAAAGCCGTGAAAACCAACATAGGAAAAGCGAAACTTTTTGTTGTGGCTGTAGATGCTGGACATGGCGGTAAAGACCCCGGGGCAAGAGGGGCTCATGGTACTTTAGAAAAGAAGGTAGTTTTTGAAATTGCGCAAAAGTTAGCAGCACTAATTAATAAGCAACCAGGCATGAAAGCCATTATGGTACGTAAAGGGGACTATTTCGTGCCCTTAAGTCAGCGTAGAAAAATTGCTCGGAAAGCCAATGCAGATTTATTTGTGTCTATCCATGCTGATGCTTTCAATAATTCCAATGTTACAGGCGCATCGGTATTTACTTTATCTCGCCGCGGCGCAACAAGTGTAGCTGCGCGATGGTTAGCTAACAACGAAAATGCAGCGGATTTAGTGGGTGGTATAAGACTTGATGATAAGGATGATATTTTAGCTTCAGTGTTGTTAGATTTATCACAAACAGCTTCGCAAGATATTAGTCAGCTAGTTGCTAAAGAAGTGCTCAATAATTTTGGTCGTATTGGTGAATTACACTCTAAGACTGTGCAAAAGGCGGGATTTATGGTTCTAAAATCGCCTGATATTCCATCAATTTTAGTAGAAACTGCTTTTATATCCAACCCAAAAGAAGAGCGCCGTTTAAAAAGCGGAACTTATCAGTTAAAAATGGCTAAAGCAATTCAGCAAGGCATTGTGTCTTATGCTAAAAATCATAATGTTGCATTGGCAACAAACATTGATAAACCAGTGCATAAAATAGCTAAAGGCGAAACCTTATTAGGCATTGCCTTAAAATATGGCGTTACTTTAGATCAACTTAAACATGCCAATATGATCGCTAGTATTAATTCGATTAAAATAGGTCAAGTTCTGTCTATTCCTGTTGGTAGCTAGCTAAGAATCAGTATTTTTAATGCAGGACTTAAAAATAGAATTCCCACAAAATATTCTACTGATTTCATGTAAGGCTTCCACAAATCCTGCCACCTGACAAATCTCGTCTAGACGTTATAGCTTATAGAGTCCCTGTTACTTGCATACGCCTAACTACCTTGTATAATCTAAATCATTAGTGCAAAAAACCGCGTTAACCAGTAAGCAGAAAGAGTAGGTTATTTTTTAGGCGCTTACCATATGTTTTTATAATATCGAAACCTTAGTAAAATCTCATCTAACGCTTAGCACACGAACTGACTAATAATGACGATTTGGCAATCAAGATATAACCCTCAATTAAAGCTTTCTCAACAAGATTTACTTGATATTAGCGAGGAAATAACTCAAGCATACGCGCCAGATGATAGCCATATACAATCTGAATTAGTGCTTATGCCTGTTGACCCTGTTACTCTTCATGCTTACTGGAATATAAAAAACAATACCACTATCAACCTAGGCACTCAGCTAATTATGAGGGTGTACTCTGATCCTACACTCAGCGAACACCCAAGTAGCTTGAAGTTAAGTTTTGATATAAAACTGTCGAGTTTTCAGGGCCAACAAACCGTGTCTGTACCGGTCGCTGCAACAGCCTATTCGGCTGTTATCGGTGAAATTAATTCAGATAACAGCTTTAGAGTTTTAGTTGCTTCCGAGATCATCCATGTGCCACGAGAAACTCCAGTAACTATTAGTGATGCTGTTCCGGCTATTGATGGCGAGAGCGCCATTGTTAGCGTTAATACAGGGGCTGATAACACTCACGTTATATGGCAGGAAGCAATGCCAGAATATAGTATAAATAATAGCGAGCAGTCTACGCAAAAAATCCCAATGTTTGATGACCTATTTGTCACCGAAATCAACAATGCCCCTGATGTTATTCATGTTCAACGAGACAATGCAGCCTTTGAGCTGAACAACAATAGCGTTAGAAATCAGTATACATCTACCAACGATGCTACAGCCCCAGAAACTGAGCCATTTATTTTAAAAAACTTCAATAATCAAGGTTATGATTTAAAAGTATATGCAAATAGCAGTGATTCTGAATTTGCCAATATTCTAGCCAAACAAGAGTCAGGTTTTTATATTAGTCCTAAAAAATCAAATATAACTAAGCTAAATAGCTCTGGGCTAGGACTTTATTTATAGTGGCTATGCAAAGAGGCTTTCTTAGTATTGTTTTGCATGCGCACCTGCCTTTCGTAAGACACCCAGAATACGATAATTTTTTTGAAGAAATTTGGTTGTTTGAGGCGATAACTGAATGTTATATCCCATTAATTCGCTCTCTGGAAAAGTTGCATAAAGACGGTGTTAGCTACCGCTTAACCCTTTCACTTTCGCCCCCGCTGATTTCCATGCTAAATAACGAACTATTACAGTCTCGTTACATTGCTCACCTTAATAAACAAATTGAGCTAACAGAAAAGGAAATTATCCGAACAGCAGGTAATCCTGAGTATCAGCGATTAGCTAAGCTATATCGGTGTTTGTACTTGGATACATTGAATATTTTCAGTCATCAGTACGATTGTAATTTATTGACTGCTTTTAAAAAGTTTAATGCTCTAGGTCATCTTGAATTAATCACTTGCGCTGCGACGCATGGATTTTTACCGCTGTTAAATAAAAACGAAGCTGCAGTACGCAACCAGATCAATACCGGTATTGAAACGTTTATATCTCATTTTTGTTTTGCGCCAGAAGGTTTTTGGCTGCCGGAGTGCGGTTATTATCCAGGCCTAGAAAAGCACCTGAAAAATGTTGGAATCAATTATTTTTTTGTCGACACACACGGTATTGAGAATGCAAGTCAGGCGCCAAAAAATGGTATTTATGCGCCACTGAATTGCGGTAATGAAGTCATAGCATTTGCTAGGGATCCTGAATCATCACGTCAAGTTTGGAGCGCTACAGAAGGTTATCCTGGTGACTATGATTACCGCGAATATTACAGTGACATTGGTTTTGAGTTAGAGCTAGATTATATAGCACCTTATATTTTAGATGGTCATACGCGTATAAATACCGGTATAAAATATCACCGCATAACAGGCCAAAACCTTCCTAAAGAAATTTATCAACCTAAGCAGGCGCACTATAAAGCACAGCTCCATGCGCAAGATTTTATCAATAAACGTCAGTTACAAATTGATCATTTGAGCATTGATATGGATCGTCCGCCGATGATTGTTGCACCTTATGATGCTGAGCTATTTGGTCATTGGTGGTATGAGGGCCCACAATGGTTAGAATGCGTGTTACGCTTAGCTGATAACAATACTAATGCGATACAAACGATCAGTTGTGCCGATTATTTAAAGCAAGTCGTTACACATCAAGTCGCAATGCCTTCCGCATCGACATGGGGTGATCAAGGTTATTCCAGCTTTTGGATCAATGAAAGCAATAATTGGATTTACCCTTTATTACATAAAGCCGCGGCAGATTTGGAAAAGTTAGTATTAGCTTTACAGAGCAGCAAAGTTAATCCGTTGCAGGAAAGAGCGTTAAACCAAGCGGTGCGTTCATTATTATTAGCCCAAGCATCGGATTGGCCTTTTATTATGAAA
>CBDVDU010000109.1:0-7683 GCA_965372825.1 uncultured Gammaproteobacteria bacterium
AATTCAATAATACCCGAAAGCACTGCCAGTCCTCTGAGGACTGGCAGTGCTACATCAGCTAAATTATCAAAAACAAGGCTGATTAGCTGTTTGATGTCTATGGGCTGTATTATATTTAGTTTGTCCTGTGACGCTAAAAAACTGTATAAATTTCAGGATGCGAATGGGCGCTGGCATTATACGGATAAAGCTCCCAAAGCTCAGCAAGTTGCAGAAGTGAAAGTAGAGGTTAGGCAATTAAAAGTAGAACCTAAGCAACGTGTTTGGTTAAACCGAATTGGTAAAAAACGCAGCCCTGAATTTGTAATTAGAAATGATTACTCTGGCCCGATAGAGGTTGAAGTGACTTTGTTTGAGCAAACTAATGTGCAGGCAAAGCCAGATTTGCCGCGTAAATTTGTTGTTCAACCGGGAACCTCTACGCCATTATTTGGTTTAGGCGCGCTGGATGAATATCAAAGCTGGCAATATAGTTTGAAGTATCGTTATTCTTTGGGCGAGCCATTAGTAAAACATAACAAGCAGGCTATTTATTATCCTCCTTTTGTTAGCTATAGGACTTTTCGTATTACTCAGGCGTTTGATGGGGGATTTTCACATACGGATGAGCAAAATAAATATGCCGTCGATTTTTCTATGCCTGAAGGCTCGGAAATACATGCGGCTCGGGCGGGTGTAGTTATGAGTCTGGAAAATGACTTTTTCAAAGGAGGCATTGATCAGCAGGCTTATAAAGCGCGGGCTAACAGTATCAGGATTTTACATGATGATGGCTCTATGGGCATTTACGCGCACTTACAAGTAGAGCGTGCCCAAGTGTATGAGGGAATGCGAGTTAAAGCAGGGCAGTTAATTGCTTATTCAGGCAATACTGGATTTAGCTCAGGGCCGCATTTGCATTTTTCGGTACAAGTTAATCAAGGCATGAGCTTGGTCTCTGTGCCTTTTCAGTTTGTGGATGCTAAGGGAGTTGCAGCCGAACCTAAAGCAGGGCAGTGGTTATCTGGATTTGCTGTGGATCAGTAAGCTATTTACTGATTTCTAACGGCCAGCCAAGGAGCAATACGGTTAGTGTGACTGTACCTGTTAGCAGGTTCATCGGTAGACCAACACGCAAGAAATCAGTGAATTTATAGCCTCCTGGACCGTAAACCATTAAGTTAGTTTGGTAGCCTAAAGGCGTGGCAAAGCTCGCTGAGGCAGCCATCATAATAGCAAAGACAAAAGGCATATCGTTTAAACCAGCTTTCTCGGTAATTTCCAGTACGATCGGTAGCATTAAAATAGCCGCTGCATTATTGGTAATCAATTCGGTTAATAACGATACTGATAGGTAGACTAACACGAGCAATAACCACGCTTTACCATCGCTTAAATCAATAATATTACTTGCTAGAAAGGCGGCAACGCCAGTCTTGTTAAGTGCCGCACCTAAAGCAAAAGAAGCAGCTATAGTAATGATCACAGTAAGGTCTAAGCTTCTTTCTGCCTGATTAACTGAACAGCAGCCAGTGATAATCATAAGCCCCGCACCTAGCAGTGCGGCATTAAGCATGCTCATGACGCCAAAACTTGCGGCAGTGACCATGATGAGTAGTATCAGCCATGCGAGGCGAGCTCTTTCATGACGAGGCGTTTCTGTATCTAAGTCATTAATCAGTAGGAAGTCTTTATTATATTTCTGACGGCTGACAAAAGCAGGCCTTGCTTCTAAGAGTAAGGTGTCGCCTACCTGTAATATGATACTGCCTAAATTACCTTTAACGCGTTCGCCATTACGCGCAACAGCAAGGACTACTGCACCGTAACGATCACGAAAGCGCGCGTCACGGATGGCATCGCCAATCGCTGTGCAGTGTGGAGAAACGACGGCTTCGACTAGCCTTCTTTCGGCACGTTGCGTCGTTAGTGGTTGCTCATGGCCATTTTCGGGGGAAGGAACAATACCGTTAATGCGTAGCAAGTCAGAGATCGCTTCCGTGTCACCGGCAAAAACCAAACGGTCATCGCTTTGCAATTTCTCTTCTGAGGAAACTGCAGTTACTATTGTGCCGTTGCGCTCGATTTCCACTAGATAGATGCGTTTTAAATTTCTTAAACCCGCCTGTTCCACTGATTTTCCGACTAAGGGCCCCTTATGCGCGACCGATACTTCTAAGGTGAATTCCTTTAAGTTGGCAAAAGCTTGGTTTTGTTCACGATTTGGCAGCCATTTAGGAAAGAATAGCCAGATAAATATTAAACCGATAATAACCACAGGTAAGCTGACAGCTGTTATGGAGAATAAGGAGAACCCTACTTTTCCAGTAAGTATTTGATATTGGCCATTAACGATTAAATTAGTACTGGTACCAATTAAGGTTAACATGCCGCCGAGAATCGCACTGTAGCTTAAAGGAATCATTAATTTAGAAGGCGCGATGCCAATTTTACGTGACCAAGAATGAATCGCGGGGATCATAGTGGCAACAACGGGTGTGTTATTTAAAAAGCCACTGAGCAATACGACAGGCATACCCATGCGGAAAAGTGCTGTGCGTAGAGTTTTAGGTCGACCGAGAACATGCGTTACCAGTAAATCGATGCCGCCTGAAGCATGCATGCCTGCAGCAATAACGAACATAGCGGCTACGGTAATAAGGCCAGAGTTACTAAATCCCGCTAAAGCTTCTTGGCTAGTGAGAATCCCGCCTGCACTTAAAATCGTTAGTACCGCCATCATAACGAAGTGCGGGCCAATGCGGGTAAATATTAAGGTAAGTAAGGCGACGATGCAGAGTGATAGGGAGAAGATGCCTTGCCATTCCATAAGGGTGATTGCGTAAGTGATAAAGGGAGCAGCAGAGGGTGGCTGCTGTTTAAAGGGGTGTAGGACTTTTAGCCCGCTTTTCAATGACGGTGAGCTTAAATAATAAGTACTAAGTTCAGAGATGAACTTCTCAGCTTATATTGTCCAGACTTTTTGCTCTTAAACAGAGCTTGGTAGCGAGGAAAACTTCTGTTAAAAGTTTGGTTGGTGCAATAATAGTTTGTGGGAGTGGCTTTAGCCACGACAATCGCGACTAAAGTCGCTCCCACAAAGTTTGTTACGCCCACATTGTTTAATTATAGTTCCTTAAACCTAGGTTGTTTGGTTTTATTGAGCGATTTCTGGTTTTGCTTCTTCTTCGATTTCTTCCTGCTCATCTAATGTGCGGTGAGTCACAGTAGAAATACACTCTAAATAACTTGCAGAATAATTTCTATGTGCGTCAGCTAAACCACGAGCATCACCAAAATACTCGCGTAATTCTTGTAATACTTCTTCAGGTTTTTCTGATTTTTTTAGTCCAATCATCTTAGTATAGCCTTCATAAGCGGCTTTGCGCATAGGCTCAAAAGGAACTATGCCGGGCATTTTTTTAGAAGATAAGTCGACAATGCATTGCGTTACGGTTTCTGGATCTAGGTGATAAGATTTGATATCTGGATCATTGCTGATTTGTTCAAATACGGTTTGTTGATAAGCCTCTTGTTCTGAGCAAGCGGCTAAAGTTAAAACAGAAAGGCTGATAATTAATAATTTTTTCATAAGGTTTTGTGTGATGGTTATTTAGGAACGTGCATGAAATAACATCCTGAAATTATAACGCAGGATTTTTGCTTCAGATGGAATGATCTCATGAGGCGCATAGTTATTCTACGTAACGAATGAGATCATTTCAGCTGGAGTAAAAAGACAAGTTAGAAATCGGGAGTTTGTTTCATGCACGTTCCTTAGTCGCTTCAATTTCTAACATGGTATTTTTGATCCATGTTTCTGCTTCAGCGTTAATTTCTTTACTTTTACGTCCTTCGACGCTGATAGGCGCACCAATTTTTAGCTGGATAACGCCAGGGTATTTGATAAAGCTGTTGCGTGACCAGAATTCACCGGCATTATGCGCAATAGGAATAACAGGAAAGCCAGTGCGTTGCGCCAATAAACTACCGCTGGCACTAAATTTCCGCTCTTCACCCGGTGCAGTTCTAGTGCCTTCTGGAAAGATAACGACCCAGAAACCTTCTTTTAAACGTTGCGCCCCTTGTTTTAACAGTTGGGATAATGCTTCTTTTGGCGCTGAGCGATTAATCGCGATGGGCTTTAAGGTTGCCATTGCCCAGCCCCAGAAGGGAATCCAGAGTAAGGATTTTTTTAGCAATACGCTTTGTGGTGGCAATAACGCCATTAAAGCAATCGTTTCCCATGCGGATTGATGTTTGCACAAGACAACCGCATTTTGTTCTTTAGTAATATGTTCTAAACCGCTCACTTGGTAACTTAAATCGCAGATTGCTGAGGTCATAAATAAAACATACTTACCCCAAACTGCCGCGAGTTTATATTGCAGAGAAAAGGGCAATAAGGCCACGATTAGCATAAGAAGTCCGATAATGATCGTGCCGATAAGTACACTAATAAGTAGCAGGCTAGAACGTAAATAAAGTAACAAATTATTGTTCTGAGATGATGAATTGGCTGGCGTCATAAAGATTCTCAAAAGTAGGGATATTTAAGTCAGGGTTATTGGCTAATGTCGCGGCACCATTACCGGTTTTCACTAATATGGGTTTCGCCCCAGCAGCAATGCCCGCTTGAAGGTCGCGTAATGTATCACCAATAAAGTAAATATTCGTTAAGGCGACATCTGCATCTTTGCTAAATTGCTCCAGCATACCGGGCTTAGGTTTTCTACATTTACAATCTGCATCAGGTAAGTGAGGGCAGTAATAAATATGACTTATTTTACCGCCTACTGCTTCGACCATGCGCGTCATTTTAAGATGTATTTCGGTGAGCGTAGCATCACTGTAATGCCCGCGACCAACCCCCGACTGATTGGTGATGACAACGACTTGATAGCCATGTTTGTTCAATAATGCAACTGCTTCAAGGCTACCTGCGATCGGCAGCCATTCATCAGGCGATTTAATAAAATCACCGGAATCGTGATTAATCACCCCATCACGATCCAGTAATACGTACTTAGCAGTCATTGGCGTAACTTCTCATTATTTATGGGTAAAAATTTATCAATGAGTGGGGTGCAGGCCTTTAGGCTGCATTGATACAAAGGCAGGCTAAAGACCTGCGCCCCATTGTCTGTTGATAATGAGACGTTACTCATTAGCTTTGTAACTTAGAAATATCAGCAATTTGTAAAAATAACTTAGATAATTTAGTCAGTAACGCTAAACGATTTGCGCGTAAATCCAAATCATCACACATCACCATGACACCATCAAAAAAGCTATCAACCTCAGTACGTAAGCCTGCCAAACGGTTTAATGCGGCTTGATAGTCCTTGTCCGCTAATAATGGCGCGACATCCTGTTCAGCTTGTTCGGCTGAGGCTAATAAGGCGATTTCAGCAGGTTCTACTAACTTGCCAATAGTTGCAGCGGGTTGATTATCTGATTTACGTAGAATATTGCTGATACGTTTGTTGGCTGCCGCTAAACTTTCCGCTTCTGCTAGGCTTCTGAAATTCTGCACCGCCTGTAAGCGACGTTGAAAATCATAAGGCTGAGCCGGTAAAATTGCAAATACCGCTTCAAATTCATCCGCGGTAAAGCCATGATCTAAGCAATAACCTTTTAGACGCTCAAAAATAAACGGAATCACTAAGCCGCGTGTTTTATCTAAATCAAACTCATGGGTAAATTGATTTAGTGCAAAATCGACACAGTCAATTAAGTTGATTTCCAGCTGGTTTTCAATAATGGTACGTAAAGCGCCTAAGGCCGCACGTCTTAATGCGTAAGGGTCTTTATCACCGCTAGGAATTAACCCCGCACTAAAAATACCTGTCAGCGTATCGATTTTTTCAGCAATGGATAAAATCTGACCTGTGCTGCTAGTCGCGGTTGTACTGCCTGCGCCTTTCGGATAATACTGCTCTTCAATCGCTTGCGCGACTTCCGCAGATTCGCCATCAGCGATAGCATAATAACGCCCCATTAAACCTTGTAAGCTACCGAACTCTTCGACCATATTGGTGACTAGATCAGTTTTAGCCAGTTTAGCGGCACGTATAGCAAAGTCTGGATCAACGTTAATGCTCTTAGCAATAAATTCAGCAAGCTTTTCTACGCGCTGTGACTTATCCGCCAAGCTACCTAGTTTTTTCTGGAAGATAATACTGTTAAGTTGCTCAGTGCGCTCTTCTAAACGTAACTTACGATCTTGATTCCAGAAGAATTCTGCATCAGCCAAACGAGGCATCACTACGCGCTCATTACCTTTTTGAATAGAAATCGGATTTTTGCTTTCGATATTAGTAAAGGTAATAAAGTGCGCGAGTAATTTTCCCTCTGCATTTTTAACCGGAAAATACTTCTGGTTAATCTGCATAGTGGTGATTAGCACTTCATCTGGCAAAGCTAAATAGCGCGTGTCAAAATTGCCAGTAATCGGCACAGGAAATTCATTTAGCGCCGCAATTTCTTCTAATAAGTCTTCTTCTATATGAGCAATACCACCTACAGCAGTCGCGGCACTATTGGCTGCATCACGAATGATTTGCATGCGTTGCGCGAAACTAGGAATGATTTTACCTTGCGCTAATAAAGTCGCCTCATAGCTTTCTGGCGCTGTAATGGTAATGGCTTCAGGCGCATGAAAACGGTGACCATGACTGATGTTGCCTGTCGTTAATCCTAGGATTTCAGTATTAATAACCGTTGCTCCATACATCAGCACTGCCCAATGTACCGGACGGACAAACTCAACCGTCGAAGCACCCCAGCGCATACGCTTGGCAATCGGTAATTGGCTAATGCTTTTACGAATAATATCTGGAATTAACTCAACGCTAGCTTGACCTTTGACCTCTTTAGTAAACGCCAGCCATTCGCCTTTATCCGTTTGGATGCGTTCTAATTGATCAACCGTGGTGCCACAGCTTCTGGCAAAACCCTGACAAGCCTTAGTGGGTTCACCTTCATCATTAAACGCTGCTTTTACCGCAGGCCCGCGTTTTTCGATGCTTTTATCGGCTTGTGCGCCGGCTAAATCTTTAATTAATACCGCTAAACGGCGAGGTGTTGCATAAGCGATACACTCGCCAAAACTTAAATCGGCTTCTGCCAAGCCGAGTTTAATACCCTCTAATAGTGCATTACTTAATTTAAGTAATGAGGCCGGTGGTAATTCTTCACAGCCTAATTCAAATAATAAGTGTTGTGCGTCGCTCATGCTGCTGCTCCTGTCTCTTTAACCAGAGGAAAGCCTAATGATTCACGGCGCGCATAATAAGTTTCAGCAACGGCTTTAGACATATTTCTTACTCTTAATATATAGCGCTGACGTTCAGTAACCGAAATCGCATGACGCGCATCTAGTAAATTAAACACATGCGAAGCTTTCAAAACCATTTCATAAGCGGGAAGAGGCAGATCTTGCTCGATTAATTTGGCGGATTCTGCTTCGTAAACATCAAAGCTCTCGAACAGGAAATCAACTTTCGCATGCTCAAAATTAAAGGTCGACATTTCCACTTCGTTTTGATGAAACACATCGCCATAAGTGATAACGCCTTGTGGCCCTTTGGACCAAACTAAATCATAAACGCTTTCCACGCCTTGAATATACATGGCGATACGCTCAAGACCGTAAGTCAATTCACCGGTCACAGGGCGACATTCCAAACCACCGACTTGCTG
>CBDVDU010000110.1:0-7668 GCA_965372825.1 uncultured Gammaproteobacteria bacterium
TTGCGAGTAATTGGCGTTATAAATATCAGGCTGTATATATTGATTAATATTAAATCGCTGTTTGGTTTCTAAGAAAGGTAGGGCGCTTTTTATTACGCCATTTTGGTAAAACATTTCATCAGAAAAACCGTTGGCATAAAGTCGATAGTCAAAAGGGTGATGTTTGCCTCCCGCCTTTCGAAAATCAGTCATTAAGCTAGTAAAGCAGTTTTGCGTGACCGTGTTGTAGAATTTTGGAGTGTTATACAATGTATTGACACGGTCAATAACGACATTAAATAAGTAGCGAATCTCTTGTTTGGATGCATTCGTTGGGTAACTATAAACGTCTTCCCCGCGAAAATTAGTTCTTAACTGTAAGGCATCTCTTTCCGTTGCAAGTACGTAAATCAATTCAAACTGATTATATAAGCCAGTAAATCCGCCATACTCTTCTCCTTTTTGGTTGCGAACCTCGGTAGAAATAGCTAAACGATCGCCATTTTCAAAGCCAAAACTGAAAATGCTGTGAGCAATTTCTTTGTTACCATCCCAGTAGGCTAGGACGTAATCAAGCTGATTTAATTGGGTCAAATCATAGGTTTTATCAATATATTGAATTTTATAGTCGGTCTCTGATTGATAAATAAAATCGCGTATATCGTGGATATGTATTTTATTGTGCTCAATTGTAGCCCTAGGTAACCGACTGACAGCATCGGCCCAGTTTTTGTCTTGCGCTGGTGTCATCTGGTTCCAGCGTAGAAAAACTACCGCAAAAAGAAGGAGTGTAAAAGTTCGATATATTTTTTTATGAGTGGGGATATTCTGTAGTAATAAAAGTAAAACGGCATAAGTGATGGCTAATGCTAAATTGAAGCTATGCTGAGAGAAAATTTTTAGAAAATAAACAGCAGGAATGCTCCATAGGCCAAATAAAATAGCATAGAAGTAGTATAAGAAAGTAAAAGATCTAGTGAGTATGGTTGTCATATATTATTATGTTGCTGCAGCCTTTTTAAGGCTGCAGTCTAGTGTCCTAGAAGCGGGTTAAATTTTAAATTGTCGAACTGTAGTACGTAACTGATCGGCTAAGTCCATTAAATGCTGACTAGACTCAGATGTTGCATGAGCGCCTTGGGCTGTTTGATCGGATATTTCGCCAATATTATTAACATTACGTTTGATTTCTTCAGTCACCGCACTTTGTTGTTCAGATGCTGTGGCAATTTGCGTATTCATGTTATTGATTTGATCAATTTTTTCATTAATACGGTTTAATGCATCACCCGCAGATGCTGCTTGCTCGACACTTGCTTTTGCTTGACGTTGGCCTTGTTCCATAACATGAGCGGCAGATTTGGCACGCGCTTGTAGGCGTTCAATGGTTTGGCGAATTTCTTCGGTTGAGTTTTGCGTGCGACTGGCTAAGGTTCTAACTTCGTCGGCAACTACAGCAAAGCCTCTACCGTGTTCACCAGCACGTGCCGCTTCAATCGCCGCATTTAAAGCTAATAAATTGGTTTGTTCGGCAATACTTTGAATCACACCTAATACTTGACCTATGCTCTCGCTGTCTGATTCTAAATCATGGATGACTTGGGCAGCGCTTTCGACTTCAGAGGCGAGTGAGTTAATTGAATTCACTGCCTGGTTAACAATGTCGCTACCGGCTGTTGATTCAATATTAGCTGAGTCAGCCGTTTCCGAAGCATTTAGTGCATTTCTGGAAACATTATTGACAGTAGATGCCATTTGCTCCATAGCGCTAGCAACTTGAGCGGTTTCCGTCTGTTGTCGTTGTACATCGTGCTCGGTTTTTTGTGTGATAGTTGATAATTGCTGTGAGGAATTAGCCAGCTGTTCACTGATCTCATTGATTTTATAAATGGTTTTGCCTATTTTTTTGACAAAACTATTAAAACTTGCCGCGACCCAAGCAAATTCTGTTTTACCTTTTATATTCAAGCGCGCGGTTAAATCACCATCGCCACTAGAAATATCTTGTAGCTTTATGGCTAAGTTAGTTAATGGTGCGATGATAATGCTGTTAATTAACCAATATAAACCGACTATCAATACACTCAGAGCGGCAACTGTAAAACCAATTCTCTTGTACATAGATTGCGCTAATTCTTCGTAAGCTGCTGTTAATGGTGTAATAATTTCAAAAGCGCCGTGTAAATCGCCCGCGTGTTTGTTTTCCATTGGGTAGCCCAGAATATCTAAGCCTTGATCATTTTCCCACAGTGTTTGTGAGCTGCTAGGTGTACCGTGACAAATTTCGCATTGAGTACTTAAAATAACGGGGCGAAAGTAATGTACAGTTTCATTGGTTTCATCAACATAGCTGTATTCAGTGGCTTGCGGGTTTTGTTTGAAGAAATTCAGAACTTCACGCTCTTTTTCATTGGCTTCATTTTTAGGATTTCTAGCATTGATATTAGGCGCTTTAAAACTGAAGTTTCCTTCTACTGCTTTCGCTTGGACAATTTCCCATGAAGTTGCTACTGGCACAGTGGCTAAGATCTTGGTAAGTCGCTCGCTTGTGTCGCTAATGCTGTTGTAATTATTGAGCTGTTGCGTAGTAAATACGCCGTCATCCCATTTTTTTATCATATTTTTACGCACAGACTCAGAAACTAGCAGTAGGCTTTTCGCTTGTTCTGTTTTTTGCGTAATAATTTTTTGTTTGTCAGCTCCGTAGATAAAGAACAGTGATGCAGTGGAGATGATGAGTAAAAATATGAATGTACTGAGAATAACTTTAGTACCAATGGAGTGCCAATTCATGCGTATTTACCTTTTATTATTTACGATTATTAGGGTTTATATCGACAGTGTAGAGCAAATCTAAAGCGCTTTCTATGATGGCGTTAGGCTTTGTATCTATTATTTGCTTTAACTTACTCTAAAGTTAAGATAAGCATTTTGATAAGTATAGAGTATAAGATAACATAGCTTGTTTTCATTCACTTAAATAGTCGTACTCTCTATATGGGCATTCAGGATAACTTTGAACAAATCCCTTTAAAGGATTTCACCGAAAAAGCATACTTAGATTATTCTATGTACGTTATTTTAGATCGGGCTTTACCTCATATTGGTGATGGTTTGAAGCCAGTGCAAAGGCGTATTGTTTATGCCATGTCCGAATTAGGGCTGAGTGCCATATCCAAACATAAAAAATCCGCGCGTACCGTAGGGGATGTTTTAGGTAAATATCACCCGCATGGTGATTCTGCGTGTTATGAAGCTATGGTTTTAATGGCGCAGAACTTTTCTTATCGTTACCCTTTGGTTGACGGTCAAGGTAACTGGGGTTCGCCTGATGATCCCAAGTCTTTTGCTGCGATGCGTTATACCGAATCGCGATTAACCGCTTATGCGCAAACCTTATTAAGTGAGCTAGGCCAAGGCACCGTTGACTGGAATGATAATTTTGATGGTACCTTAAAAGAGCCCGCCTTATTACCAGACCGATTACCAAATATATTGCTTAACGGCACGATGGGTATTGCAGTCGGGATGGCCACGGATATTCCGTCACATAATTTAAGAGAAGTCGCGAATGCTTGTGTGCATTTATTAGATAATCCTGACGCTCCGTTAGAGGATTTATTTAACTTTGTTCAAGGTCCTGATTATCCCACCGATGCTGAAATTATCAGTAGCCGAGAAGATATACAAAAGATGTATGTCACGGGTCATGGCTCAATTCGCATGCGGGCTAAATATGAGCTGGAAGAGCATAATATTATTATTACAGCCTTACCGCATCAAGTCTCAGGCGCGAAATTGCTGGAGCAGATCGCTGCGCAAATGCAGGCGAAAAAATTGCCGATGATCGAAGATTTAAGAGATGAATCTGATCATGAAAAGCCTACACGTTTAGTCGTTATGCCCAAATCTAAGCGCGCCGATGTTGAGGCGATTATGTCGCACTTATTTGCCACGACGGATTTAGAAAAGAGTTTCCGCGTTAATATGAATATGATCGGCTTAAATGGTCGGCCTAAAGTCAAAGGTTTACGCGAAATTTTAGTGGAATGGCTGAGTTTTCGTGTCGAAACAGTGCGCAGACGTTTACAGTATCGCTTAGATAAAATCTTGGCGCGCTTGCATATTTTAGAGGGCTTATTAATTGCTTTTTTGAATATCGATGAAGTGATTGCCATTATCCGTACTGAAGACAAGCCTAAGCCGGTCTTAATGGAGCGATTTGGGATTACAGATATTCAAGCCGAAGCCGTTTTAGAATTAAAATTACGCCATTTAGCTAAGCTGGAAGAAATGGCGATCAAAGGCGAGCAAGCGGAATTGGAAAAAGAACGTGATCATTTACAAAAGTTATTAGGTTCGCAGCGCTTGTTAGACCGTTTAGTTAGAAAAGAAATTTTAGCGGATGCAGATAAATATGGTGATGATCGCCGCTCTTTAATTGTTGAGCGCAGTACAGCTAAAGCATTGAGTACGACAGCATTAATTAATAACGAACCAGTTACGGTTGTACTCTCGCAAAAAGGCTGGGTACGTGCTGCAAAAGGACATGATGTAGAGCCAGAAAGTTTGAATTATCGTTCTGGAGATGGCTATTTATGCTCTGTTCTAGGGCGTACTACTCAACCAGTTTATATTTTAGATTCTACCGGCCGCTTTTATGTCACTAGTACCCATGACCTGCCTTCGGCACGCAGCCAAGGTGAGCCGCTGACCGGTCGTTTAAAACCGCCCGCTGGTTCATTGTTTACGCATTTGTTAACGGGTCATGAAGATGATTGGATGTTGATGGCGAGTGATGCCGGTTATGGTTTTAGAGTACAGTTGAAAGATTGTGTTTCTAAGAATAAAGCCGGTAAAGCCGTGGTTACTTTACCTAAAGGTGCGCAAGTGCTTGCGCCTGTGAGAATTCATAATAATACAGATTTAATCGCAGTCGCTACGTTACAAGGGCGTTTATTGGTTTTCCCAACGGCAGCATTGCCGGCTTTAGCGAAAGGTAAAGGTAATAAACTGATTCAAATTTTACCGGCTGATTTAGTATCAGGCGCAGATAAAGTAATGGGTCTCGCAGTGATTGCTGAGGGTGCTGCTTTAAAAGTGGTTTCGGGTAAGCGTACGCTAACTTTAAAGGCAGCTGACTTAGTGGCTTATCAAGGTGTTAGAGCGAAGCGAGGACAAGCTTTGCCGCGAGGTTTTCAGCGTGTTGAAGCTTTACAGAGTGTAGATTAAGCAATGGCTTCTGGAGCAAAAAAGCCGCGCAAAAAAGTAACGCGTAAGGCCAAAAAAGTCGCCATACCCTCTTTTCCTAAGAGGGTATGGCATGGGTTGAAAAAACCATTGTTGATTTTTTCGGCAGTCGCAGTTTTTACCTTAGCTTGTTATATTGGATATTTGGATTATACCGTTAGAAAACAGTTTGAAGGTAAGCGCTGGTCTATTCCAGCGCGTGTTTATGCCAGTCCTGTGGAGCTTTATGCGGGACTGCAAATAAATGCTAAGCAGTTATTAGTGCTGTTGCAAAAATTGCATTACCGAGTTGATCGTAAACTATCGTCGCAAGCGACATATAGTGAAAGATCTGGGCAGATTAGTTTAAAAACCAGGCAATTTACTTTCACCGATAAAGAACAACTAATGCAACATATTCGTATTGCTTTTAGTGGTTCTGAAATCCGTTCAATTATGGATGTGCAGACAGGTAAAGAGTTATCGATTGTGCGTCTTGATCCAGTGCAAATTGGGAGTTTTTATCCCGCGCATAAAGAAGATAGAGTGCTAGTTAAACTGGAGGAGGTTCCTCCAACTTTAGTGCAAGGGTTATTGGCGACTGAAGATCGTGATTTTTATCAGCATTTTGGTATTTCCTTTAAAGGCATTGCGCGTGCTATGTGGGCGAATTTACGTGCGGGCGGCTTAGTGCAGGGTGGTAGCACCATCACTCAGCAATTAGTAAAAAACTTTTATCTAACTTCAGAACGTAGCTTAAGAAGAAAAATTAATGAAGCGTTTATGGCGCTGATTTTAGAATCTCGCTTTAGTAAGGATGAGATTTTAGAGGCTTATTTAAATGAGGTTTATTTAGGCCAAGATGGTGCACATGCTATTCATGGATTTGGTTTGGCGAGTGAATTTTATTTCTCGCGTCCCTTGAAAAGTTTGCCTTTGCACCAGGTCGCGGCTTTGATTGCACTAGTGCGTGGGCCTAGTTATTATGATTTACGGCGTAGACCAGAGCGCGCGTTGAAACGACGTAATTTGGTTTTAAAGGAAATGTTTGCGCACGGGGATATTACTGAAAAGCAGTTAAAGCTGGCTAAACAAAAGGCGCTTAAGATTGTGCCTTTTGCGCATAGGCCGGCAAATCGTTATCCGGCTTTTATAGATTTAGTCAGGCATCAATTAAATCAAGAATACAATGAAACAGATTTAACCTCTGATGGTTTAAATATCTTTACGACCTTGGATACTAAAGTGCAGGATGCTTTGGGTAGCAGTATTACCCGAGAATTAAAGAAACTTGAAAAGCGTAAGCGATCTAAAGATTTACAAACTGCGGCGATTGTTACACGTAGAGATAGCGGTGAAATTGTTGCCTTAGCTGGTGGCAGAGATAGTCAGGGGGTGGGTTTTAATCGCGCTTTAAATGCAGTGCGCCCGATAGGCTCGTTAATTAAGCCTATTGTGTATTTAACAGCGCTTGAATACCCTGAAAAATACACCTTAATTACGCCAGTTAGTGATACAAAAATTAAGGTTAAGGCGGAAAAGGGTAACCTATGGACACCCAGAAATTACGATCGTGTCGAGCATGGTATTGTGCCATTACATGAAGCCTTAGCGCATTCTTATAATTTGGCGACTGTGCATATTGGTATGGATATAGGCGTAGGGAGAATTGCTAAAACATTGCGTGAAACGGGCGTAACGAGACATATTAATTTGTTTCCTTCCATGCTTTTAGGGGCGTTATCCTTAACGCCTTTTGAAGTGACACAAATGTATCAAACTTTAGCGGGTGATGGGTTTGCTATGCCGTTGCGCTCAATTACAGCGGTGATGGCTCAAGATGGTACTTTGCTGCAACGCTATCCTTATGTGATTCGGCAAGAGCTTGATCCGGCGGCGACTTATTTAACCAATACGGTATTGCAAGAGGTAATGAGGGAAGGAACGGGGCGATCAGTTTATCAAGTTTTGCCGCAATCTTTACAAGTCGCGGGTAAAACGGGCACGACGAATGATTTAAAAGATAGTTGGTTTGCTGGTTATACAGGCGATTATCTGGCGGTGTTTTGGGTTGGGCGTGATGATAATAAATCGACTGGAGTGACCGGGTCGAGTGGTGCTTTAAAGTTATGGAGGGCATTGATGCAACAAGTCGCTACACAGCCGGTTTATTTAGCAATGCCTGACTCAGTGGAGTCGGTTTGGATAGAACCAGAAACGGGCCTATTGGCAAATGAGTTATGTGAAGGCGCGGTAAAATATGCTTTTGTAAGAGGCTCTGAGCCAACAGATAATGCGGCTTGTGTTGACTCGCCAATGAATAAAACAAAAATGTGGAATAACGACTTTATGAAGTAAAATTTTTAATGAGAATACTTAATATAATACTATGCATGATGTTTTCATGACTTGCCTCTGCACAACCTACAGGGCTACAGTCGCTAGAGCGTTTTATTGCAC
>CBDVDU010000111.1:0-7578 GCA_965372825.1 uncultured Gammaproteobacteria bacterium
GCATTTCAATGGCTTTATTTATTTTATTAGCGATTGCCTTTATGACAGGCTTAATTCAACCTACCGGCATTGGTATGAACATACAAATGCAAATGCAAAAAGACGCACAGCAACAAAACAACTTAAGATAAAAGGCCGCCCTACTAATTATCAGCACTCTCGCCTTAAGTTCTCGTGGCCATAAAAAACCTAAAGCCATCTCTATTGATTCAGACAAAAAAAAAGCACTACCCATACAGGTAGTGCTTTTTTCAGCCAAACTGGATTGCTTACATCATATAAACAAAAATAAACAAGCCCAACCAGACGACATCAACAAAATGCCAATACCAAGCGGCAGCTTCAAAAGCAAAATGATTTTCAGGTGTAAAATGTCCTTTTGAACTACGGAATAAAACCACAGAAAGAATAATCGCCCCAACACAAACGTGAAAACCGTGAAAACCAGTCAACATAAAGAAAGTTGAACCATAGATTCCAGAACCTAAAGTTAGACCCATTTCATGGTAAGCTTCCATATATTCAAGCGCTTGAAAGCCAACAAACAAAAAACCCAAAATGACAGTTGCCGCTAAACCTTTAATTAATTGACTACGATTTTTTTCAATTAAACCATGATGCGCCCAAGTACAAGTCACACCACTGGTTAATAGGATTAAAGTATTCAATAAAGGCAAACCAAACGCCCCCATAGGCTCATACTCACCACCAACATTCCCAGGTCCATTTGTTGGCCATACAGACTCAAAAGAAGGCCATAACATGCCAGAAGAACGACCAGGGCCGTCACCAACACTTGCCAGCCAATCTACTGATAAATTACGCGTGTACCAAAGCGTACCGAAGAATACGGCAAAAAACATGATTTCAGAAAAAATAAACCACATCATTGCCATGCGATAGGAAATACCTACGCCTTTGTTATACATGCCAGTTTCACTTTCTGTTGCTTGTAAAGTGAACCAACCACCAATCATGATAATAAAAATTGACAAGCCGACCACCATAAAAGTAGAGCCTGCCGCATTGCCATTTAAGTAGTTTGCAAAACCTGCCAATAAAGTCATCAAACCAATAGTCGCAGCTATCGGCCATGTTGCCTTATGTGGAATGTAATATGCGCCTTGTGTAGACATCATAATCCCCTATTTAGTTAGTAGTATCAAAAAATGTAAGTCCGAATGTTAGCCTTTTATAACGCTCAGGTAAGGCAGGATTAATCACTATTTGCACTTCTAAGTGCTTAGTCTCACCTGCCTCAAAAACCTGAGTATCAAAACAAAAACACTCGGTATTTTTAACGTAAGCGACTGAAGGCCCCGGAGTAACACTCGGATTAGCTTTTGCAGTCATACGCTGATCTGTTTTATTGGTTGCTGTAAAACCCATCTTAACCACTTCACCTGGATGCAATTTAACTTCATATTGATCAGCCTTAAAGGCTAAATTCGTACCTGCACTCAGTGAAGTAATAAACTCCAGCGTTATTTCTCTTTCTGCATCAACTACATAATTTAAAGCAACAGAAGTTTGTTTTGTCTTACCATTAATACCCGTTATCTCACACAAAATATCGTATAAAGGTATTAAAGCCGCGGCAAATAAAAACATAACGAACACTAAAAGAACTAGGGCTCGAACTGTTTTTTTATTCTTCTGCTCTAAATCTGTATTCACTAAGAAGTAACCATTATTACAGCAAAAACATAAATTGAAATTGCAACAATCGCTAAGGCAACTGCAGTCAAAATATTTTTTGTTTTAGTAGTCATTATTTTGCTATCACTTTGCTCATATAAATTAACTATGAGCAAAGGATATAAGCTCCTTAGAAATGTTCAGTTGGAATTTTTTCTGGTGGAGTCGCAAAAGTATGGTATGGCACTGGTGAAGGTAAAGTCCACTCCAAGCCATGCTTGTGCGCATCCTCCCAAACCTCATCAGATACTTTCTCACCGGTGCCACCTTTAATTGTTTTAATCACAATATAAAGAAATAACAACTGACTAAAGCCAAAGATAAAGGCACCAATACTAGACACCATATTCCAATCAGCAAATTGTACTGCATAATCAGGAATACGGCGTGGCATACCCGCCAAACCTAAAAAGTGCTGTGGAAAGAATAAAATATTAACTGAAATAGCTGATAACCAGAAATGGAATTTAGCTAATTTCTCATCATACATATTCCCCGTCCATTTAGGCAACCAGAAATAACCACCTGCCATCAGAATAAAGATAGAAGCAGGTACCAATGTGTAATGAAAATGCGCCACAATAAAATAGGTATCGTGATACTGAAAATCAACAGGAGCCAGAGCCATCATTAATCCAGTAAAGCCACCCAGAGTAAATAACACTACGAAAGCAATTGAAAACAACATAGGAGTTTCGAAGGTCATAGACCCTTGCCACATCGTTGCTACCCAGTTAAAAATCTTAACCCCAGTTGGAATCGCAATAAGCATAGTGGCATACATAAAGTACAACTCACCCGCTATAGGCATGCCCACAGTAAACATGTGATGCGCCCAAACGATGAATGATAAAAATGCAATCGCAGCTGTCGCATAAACCATAGAGCTATAGCCAAACAAAGGCTTGCGAGCAAACACAGGAATAATTGTTGAAGCAATACCAAAAGTTGGCAGAATCATTACATACACTTCTGGATGCCCAAAGAACCAGAAAATATGCTGATAAAGCACAGGGTCACCACCACCCGCAGCATCAAAGAAACTAGTATCGAAGAAACGATCAGTCAATAGCATCGTTACTGCACCCGCAAAAACCGGCATAATCGCAATCAATAAGAACGCAGTGATTAACCAAGTCCAAACGAACAAAGGCATTTTCATCAAGGTCATTTTTGGTGCACGCATATTGAAAATAGTTGCGATGATATTAATCGCCCCCATAATCGATGAGATACCCAGCATATGTACAGCAAAAATTGCAAAGGGTAATGCAGCCCCCGTTTGCAAAACTAAAGGTGGATATAAAGTCCAACCCGATGCCGGCGCTCCGCCTTCCATAAATAAGGTGCTAGCCAATAATAGTATTCCAGCAACTAACATCCAGAAACTCATATTATTCATACGTGGTAACGCCATATCAGGCGCACCAATCATTAATGGAATCTGCCAGTTAGCAAAACCAACAAAGCCTGGCATGACCGCACCAAAGACCATGACCAAAGCATGCATCGTAGTCATTGAGTTAAAAAACTGCGGACTGACAAACTGCATACCTGGCTCAAATAACTCAGCACGAATAATCAGTGCCATTGCTCCACCGACAAAAAACATAGCTAGCGCGAAAACTAAATACATCGTGCCAATATCTTTATGGTTGGTGGTAATTATCCACCTTAAAAGACCTTTCTCAGGCCCGTGATCATGATGTTCATCATGATCATGTTCAGCTGTTACAGCAGACATAGTAATACCTCGTTTAATACTTAAAAAGATTTGCTTCAAACACAATAACGAATGTTATTCGTCATCATCGTCATAAACGACTTCTGGAATCGCTGCTTGTAAAGACTTGATAGCCGCAGGCTGAATTGAATCACCTACTGCATTACCTAAACCATTACGTATAAATGTAGTTACTGCTGCAAAATCAACAGGATCTAACATTTGCCCAAAGGCAGGCATCATACCTTTACCATTTAGCATTAATTCTACTTGCGCATTCATATCCCCTAATACTACAGGGCTATTTGAAATTGCAGGGAAAGTACCCGCCATACCAGCACCATCTGCCATATGACAAGACGCACAATTACTAGCGTAAACCTTTTCACCTTGCGCAATTAAATCTTCTTGAGTCCAATCTTGCTCTGCTGCAGCTGCTTGAGCTACTACTTCACCTTTTTGTTCAATAACCCATGCTGCATAATCTGCTTTTTCCATTGCAATAACTACAATCGGCATAAAACCATGATCTTTACCACATAGCTCAGTACATTGACCGCGATATGTGCCGGCTTTCTCAACAGAAGTCCATGCTTCATTAATAAAGCCAGGAATCGTATCTTTTTTCCAGCCCAAATCAGGAACCCACCAAGAGTGAATTACATCAGCCGCTGTAAATAAGAAACGAATCTTAGTATTAATAGGCACCACTAAAGGCTTATCAACTTCCAATAAATAATTAGGTACAGTTCGTGGGTCAATACCAGAATTAAGTTGTCTCGCTTTATTACTCGCTTCATCTAAGCTACTAAAAAAACGAATACCGCTGTCTAAGTATTCATATTCCCACTTCCACTGCCACCCCGTGACTTTAATGGTCATTTCTGAATCTTTAACATCATCCATCTCCAACATAACTTTAGTAGCAGGAATCGCTAATACAATTAAAATAATGGTTGGAATGATAGTCCAGATAATTTCCACTTTAGTACTTTCATGGAAATTTGCTGCTTTGTATCCTCTCGACTTACGGTGAAAGTAAATGGAGTAAAACATGGCACCGAATACAATGATACCTATGAATACACACACCCACAACACCAACATATGGAGGCCGTAAACATCTTTACTAATCGATGTTACCCCCTCCATTAAGTTAAGAGTGTAGTCCGCCTGAGCTGTCCCTAGGCCATAAGCCATAAGGAGCAGACTGGCGAATAATTGCTTTGTTTTCATCACGGAGTAGCCTCCCCTAAAAGTTAGAAACTGATTGAATGCATTATTATAGTGATTGTAGCCCCAGACTTATTCCCTTACTAGATCTGTCCTTTTTATTCTTACCACAATCAAACTTTTTAATTTTACCGTATGCGCTCTTGCTAAGCTAGACAATCCCGCTGTGTTTTTATAAAAACTTTCTTGCGCGCATAAAAAAGGCCTGTAAAGTTTACCCTCACAAGCCTTATATTTCTCGTTAACCTATTGCATTTTAACTATTTAATGTACTCTCATAAGCTCGATCGAAAGTAGGTATATGGCTATCTAACCAACCCTTTACTAAAGCTCCGGTATCTGCAGTTACATCACCTTCGCCCGCATGAAATTTTGTTTGCAACCCTGCACAAATGCCCACTAAAGCATCATGCTCTGCTTTATGTGCTGCATAACCCGCATAATTCTTAGCCTGCATTTCTTTTTCTTCGTGCGTAAAATGCTCCACTACGTAGGCAATCAAATCATCCAACGCACTACCAATGCTACTACGCTCGGCACCGCCGGTAGCCAAATCATATAATTTATTTAACTTATCAAATAATATCTTGTGTTCATCATCAGCAAAAGCAACTTTGGTCTCATGTTGTTCAGCATTCCAAGTAATTAAAGCCATTCTTATCTCCGGTTTATTATAAGAAAGGCTTTTATACCATAAATACTTTAATGTTATAAGGTTTTATCAATTTTCTCTGCGAATGCTTTAGCGTCCAGCCCAGCTGCATTAGGTAATACGGCTAATAACGGAATAGCTGTGGCCGCACAAAGTGTCTGTATATTTTCCTTAAGCATCAACATATCTTGCTCCACACAGGATGCAATCCACCCTTTACAAAGCACACCTTTTTGCTCTATAGCTGCAAACGTCAACTTAGCTTGATTAATACAGCCCAAGCGCATACCAACGACTATAATTACCGGTAAATCTAAAGCTTGCGCCAAATCAGCCACATCTTGCTGTGCATTAATCGGCACCAACCAGCCACCAACTCCTTCAACCAGCACAACATCGGCACTTTTTTCAAGCTCTTGATACTTCTCTACAATGTTTGTTATATTTATTTCAACGCCCGCCTGCTCAGCCGCAATATGCGGAGAAACCGGCAATGCAAAAGCGTAAGGGTTAATCTCTTGATAAGGTAAGACTACCGATGCATGCTCTTGCAATAACAAAGCATCCTCATTACGTAATTGCCCCTCCAGCCCATCACAGCCTGAAGCGATGGGCTTCATACCTATAACGCTCTTACCCTGATTTTTGAAATACTGCATAAGCGCAACTGTCGTCCAAGTTTTACCAATACCTGTATCCGTGCCAGTAACAAAATAACCTTGCGCCATACCTACCCCTCATTCCTTACTTGAACATAAATTATTTCAAAACTCGCCGTTATTTGACCATCCGCATCGACAGGATAAGCCGCACACATTGCCTTAATTTGACCTTTACTGGTTAAGGCTTTATTACGCTGATAACTGACATTATGCGCACCAATCCCCTTAAGCTCGCGCATCAACTCAATAACACTCGCATATTTACTCTGATAAATTTGTTTTTCCAAGCGCACATCAACAAACCCCACTGCCTGTAACTTTGCACTAACCTCAGCTAAAGAACAGAATTCATTAACATGCGGATAATCATCTACTACTGACCATGCCGCTTTTAATTCATGCAATGCACTTACACCAAACGTCGAAAAAACAAACTGACCCTTGAGCTGAAGTACCCGCTTAACATCAGCAAACATCACATCTAAATTAGCACACCATTGCAATGCTAAATTAGAAACAATACCCGCAATGCAATTATCAATAAAAGGCAATTGCTCCGCATCAGCACAAATTAACGGTACTTTAGCGCACCCAACTCGCTGCTGTGTTTTTAACAACATAGGCAACGCAATATCTAAAGCCAATATATTTTCCAACCCCGCTACATCACGTAATTGCTGAGTAAAAAAGCCAGTTCCGCACCCCACATCTAACATTAGAGAATTATCAGAAAGCGTAACTTTATTAATCAATTCACGCCCCACTTGCCGCTGCAAAGTCGCCATGCCATCATAGCTCTGCGAAGCCTGCCCAAAGGATTGGCGCATTTGCTTTTTATCCACGACAGAAACAACCATCAGGCATCACTCCGAAGCAAAAAACCCTGCACCAATGTCAAAACTTGTTGTTCATGAGAAATAAAAGGAACATGCCCCGCCCCCTCTATGACATGCATTTCGATTTGCGGCGCTAAAGATTGGCACTGCCCACCGACCTGTGCAGGCACTAAACTATCATATTCACCAAAAATCATTTGCACCGGCAACGCCAAAGCCGCTAATGCACGTCTTAAATCTGCCGTTTGCAAGATCTGCAATCCATTCATTAAAACCTCTAACTCAGGCACGGCACACTCCTGAAATGTCTCCTTAATCTGCTTTAAGCATGATTTCATCTCCGGCATTCCCTTTACTTGCAAGCCCATAAAGCGCAACAAAGTCACGGATGCATTTTTTTGTATATTGCCAGCAAAGTCCGCCAATATATTTGGCGCTACACCCAACCAATCTTGCGTACTTAAAAAATGTGGATTACTGGCAATTAAGACTAAGGATTTAATCTTATTGGGATATTTTTCAGCTAAACGCAAAGCAATTGCCCCCCCTAAAGACCAGCCGATTAAGTGACAGGGTTGTTCAGGTAGAGCCAACGCCAGCTCATCAACCAAAACCTCTAAGGCATAAGGTTGAACAGTTTCACTTCGGCCATGCCCAGGCAAATCAAGACAAATTACTTGCCGGTCTACAGCTAACTGCTCAGCAAAAGCACGCCATAAACCGCTATGCATTGCCCAGCCATGCAACATCACTACTGGCTCGCCTTGCCCGTAG
>CBDVDU010000112.1:0-7574 GCA_965372825.1 uncultured Gammaproteobacteria bacterium
CCCCTTAAATTTCATATAAAAACATCGTCATCCCCGAAGTCTTTTATCGGGGATCCATGTTAAACGTAGATTCCTGCTAACAGCATGCAGGAATGACAAGCTGAAAAATGTAAATATTGAGAGACCTCACAAAAAAATTGATGAAATTTCTAGGGGGGGTCTGAATACTTACCTTTTTGTTGTTGCTCATTCTATTTTAAGTAACGAGTTAAATGTATCTATAAAGATACAAAAAATGCTGCTCTAGTCAGGTTTGGTCTTGCTGTCAATGGTTGTGCCGCGCTACGCGCCTTTATCACATAAAAACAGCTAGGAGCTGACTCTTCTACGCTACTATAAATATTTTGTATTTTTAATACAACTTACAAAATAGGCAGAAAAGTAACTAAAGGATTTAAAGGATCGATGCGAATTCAGGGCTAGTAAAAAAAGTAATTACACTTATTGGTTTGATGATGTTATATTTTTGTTGAACTGTATCATTTCCTCCATCCCCTTTAATAAATAAAAAGGAAAAGTTATGCTATTAAGAATACTTATGTTTGTGTGTTTTTTTTATACTAGCCAGCTGCTAGCTGGGAGTACTCAGCCAGCGGTTGCCATTAAAGATCCAATGATTGGGAGTGGCGTTTCGGCTCACTACAAGAAGAGTCTGGATATCAATCAGATTCGTGCAGAAATGGAAGCATCGTTTAGAGCTACACGAAAATTTAGAGTATTAAGCCGCGATAAAGCAACTCTTGGGGCCATTTTAGATGAACAAAATTTTGCTCATTCGGATTTAGCTAAAGGTGATGCAGCGGCATCAGGCGAACTAAATAACGCTAATTACCTGATTATTCCTACCGTAATTGATTTTAAGTTTTATCGCTCTAATAAACCATTACCTAATTTTGATGATAAATATAAACGGACAGACTCTGGGTTATTGTTGATTAGTGCGCAAATGCTGGATACCTCTACGGGACAAATTGTTACCACTTTTTCATTAAAAGCTACCTTTGCGACTAAAGCGAAGGTAGTTAATGGTGCGGGTGGTCGCCCTAGCAGTGTTTATTTTACTAAAATGGCAAAGAGTGTTTCCGCGAGTTTAGCCAGCCAGTTTGTTGCTCAGGTTTACCCCATGAAAGTGGTTAAACGTATAGGAAATGGCCAAGTTATTATTAATCGCGGCCAGGATGGTGGTTTGAAGAAAGGTGATAAGTTGGCAGTATTTTCTGCAGGAGAGGAATTAATTGATCCTGATACAGGTGAATCATTGGGGTCTAGCGAAGAATATATCGGTGAAGTTACCGTAACACGCATCAATCCAAAGATTACCTTTGCAAAAATCACCAAAGAATCGGATGCCGTCAATGCGCCGATGACTAGAGGCAGTATCTTAAGAAGGCCACAGTAATTTTTCGCTTTTTTCAACGATCTCCTTCCATCATTCGAGCCTGATACGCCTTAGTATTAGGTTTAAATAATGCACTCAATACAAGGTATGCAGCATGAACATAAAAAATATAAGGTATATTGCACTAATTTTAGGGCTATGTTTTTTCTTACCTGCCTGTGAACAACAACCACAAGCAGATAAAGTGTTAGGCCAGCAAAGTGGAAAAATTAAATTAGCAATCTTAAGTACCAGTGACTTTTTCCCTGATAGAGCGGTACAGCAGCGAATGGGCTTGCCCGATGGTCTTGCTGCTAGAGTTATTGAAAATCTAACAATGAGTCGTAGGTTTGAGATTCTTGAACGTACTGCTCTTAGAAAAGTTATTAATGAACAGCAGTTTGGTCAGGAAAATAAAGAGTCTTTTTTAGATCGGGCGCTTGATGCGGCGACTGATAATATAGATGATGCCAATGCATTGACGGTTGCTGTAACTACTTCTGTTGCTGATAGTAATGATTTGATTAAAAATTATCAAAATCTTGGTTCTACTATGGGAGCTGATTATTTGGTGTTTGCCGTGTTGGAAAAAGCGACAAAAACATCTAAACAGGTAGCTTTGCCTTATAGTGAGTCTAATAAGACATTTACTCAAAATAAAGTGGATGCACGCCTAAGATTGCGTATTATTGATGCGAAAACTGGTGGTATTGCGGGCGCTGCTAGTTTTAGAACACAGGTCAGTGAATCGCTACTAAGAGGTCAAGAGTCTGAGCGGGATGATTTTTCAACCTTTGATCATTTAGGTAAGCTAGCTGCGAATAAAATTCTTGATATTACTTTTCCAGCGAGTATTGTCAGCAATGATCCGTTAGTCATTAATCGGGGTAAAAATGACGGTTACACTGTTGACTCGACATTTGAAGTCGTACATGCAGGTAAAGAAATATTGGATAAGTCGGGTGTTTCAATTGGTCGGGTAACTAGTCCTGTAGGCACTATAAAGCTAACGAGTCTACAAGATACTTTGTCAGTCGTAGAGGTAGTTGATGGGAGTGTTCAGGTCGGTGATTTGCTGAAATTAGCCGAAAAGGATAAAAGTGTTAATAAGCCCACTTCGAGGACTGTACATGAAAATGGTAAGCAAAACGGTAAAATTACACTAGCAGTAGGTAAAATCAGGTTGACGACGGAGGGGGATAATAAAGCATTAGTAGCAGATTATCGGATGCGGGTGAAAAATGATCTTTTAGTGAAATTAACCAATAGTAACCGTTTTGATGTTTTAGAAAGGCAAGAAGTCGATCAGTTACTGGATGAAAAAGGTTTTTCTGCTTTGGTAAGTGGGCAGTCTATCGATAGTAAGTTAAGTGAAATGATTGAGGCAGATTATTTGATATTAACCTCTGTTAACGATTTTAAAATAATTACTGAAAGTAAAAAAATAGCTTATGTTGATAAAATTCAAACCCGTTATTTTGGCATTATTGATGCGACCCTGCGAATAGTTGATAGCCATACGGGTAAGTTGTTGGCGGCAGATAAAATAAGAATCAATCAACAATTGGAGAATACTAGCCAAACTATTAATGCTACTGTTTACGCTAGTTTAGTCGATGACTTTACGACGACTTTGGTGAGTCGTATTATGCTGCGTTTATACCCTATTAAAGTTATTGGGGCGATTTCGGATACAGATTTTTATATTAACCGAGGTCATGATGGTGGATTGATTCAAGGAAAGGTGTTTGATGTAATGCATGAAGGTAAAGAAATGATTGACCCGGATACGGGCATTTCTTTCGGTAAAGTTGAACGAAAAGTGGCCCAAGTAAGCGTTGCAAGTATTGAAACTTCACGTGCTATAGTTCATTTAATAAGTGGCATAGGTGTTCAGCCAGGAGATGTTTTACGAGTAGCGCCGCAAGAAGTTAAGCAAGTCGCTAAACCAACGGTAAGGAAGCCTAGTTTTTAATTGGGTGATTAATTCTGAACATTTAATATAAGCAGAGCGTGATTTTTTAAATACGAGCAGGAATATGAAAAATTGCGCACTGTTTTATGACTATATTTTATTAAGTACCTACGTAAAATTAAACTAACACTTTAATAATATGCATTAGCTGAATGGTATGCCCGTAGGTACGAATAAATCCGAACTACAAAAACCGTTAAAATAATTATGCTTCGGTACTTAGTTGTTATTTTAATTCAGTTGCTTGTATAAAGTTGTTGTCCGTTTTTCCAAAGGTGAGAAGCAGTGGGTATATGTGTAGATAGCGCTTTATTTTATAGCTATTAATGATGCATGGTGTTTGTTTTGTCGCCTTTTTTTGAAAAAATTGTCTAGGTATAGTTCCTGATTACTGAGCTATGAACCTATTTGTAACAGGTGTTTAATGATAATAAATAAACAATTCTCTAAAAAACTTTTCCTTGGGTTTTATCTCAGTGCGGTTTTGTCTACAAGCTCCCAAGCCGACGGATTTTCTAATGCATTCAAGCTTTTTAATGCTGTGGGGAAAACAACAGCTAATAAAACGGTTAAAAAGGCGAGTCAAACAGCTACTGCCAAACCATTTGAGCCCACGGTTGAATCAGTGGGGTACTCAGAAGACTTTCAATCGATTAAAGCACTTATAAAGTCTGAGCAATTTGAGCAGGCGTATCAACAACAGGAAATTAAAGTTAAGGAGGAAGATACGCCTAGTTTTCTTAGCTCTAATGAAGCGGGGCTATTAGCTTTAGATGTTCAGAAGCCACTAGCCGCTATTGATCATTTTTCCGCGGCGGAGCATTTTCTAAAAATGAATGCGGCAGAATCTATGGTTGAAGGGGCTGCCACTATCTTTGGTAGTGAGAGTGTTAGCATCTTGTTTGGGGTCGGTGAGTCTGGCGATTATGATGGTGCACCGTTTGAACGGATCTTAATGTTAAATTATAAGTCTATTGCTTATCTACTGAATGGTGAGCGTAAGGCCTACAATGTAACGCGTAGAGCGATTGATTGGCAAAATATTGAACAAAAGGAATTTGAAATACAGCTTGCAATTGCCAAGCAAAAAATAGCTGAAGAAAGTGGTAATGCAAATAAGGCGGAGACTTCTAGTGGCGCAGTTGATACTACAAGTACAATACTTAATGCTCTTATTCCTGGTGTGAGTGATTTATTTGAAGAAATTCAAAAGCCCTATAAAAAAACTGAGAACGCAGCATTAAGTATTTCCAGTGCTTATGTCAATCCATTTGGTTTCTATGTTGCTGGTATCGTACAGGAATTTGATAGCTTTGAAGATAGGTCATTGCGCAATAATGCCAGAATATCTTATCAAAAAGCATTAGATCTTAATCCTAATAGCAAAGTTATTAAGCAAGCGATAAGAGAGGTAAAAAAGCCACTAAGGCGGGGTAAACGCTTAGTGCAAGTGGTGATTGCAGATGGGTTTGCGCCGGAGAAAAAAAGCTTACATTTTCGTATTCCGACACCAGGCGGCATTATACCGGTCAAGTTACCGATTTATAAGCCAGTGCCATCAAAAGTTGCCTATATTAGAATAAAGTCAGGTACAAAAACACTGGCGACGGCTTCAGTTGTAGCCGATATTGAAGCGGTTACCTTAAGGCATCAATTAGACTCAATGCCGTTTCAACATTTTAAAGTGATTGCCTCTATCACAAGAAGTTCGGTAGAGAGTATTGGGTGGAGTCAGTTAGGTGGTGTTGGAATGCTTCTTAAAGGGGTGCGGGAAGATTTTGCTAATCCAGATATGCGTAGCTGGATGTCATTACCTAAGCAGTTGTTAGGCGCTCGGTTTTACGCGTCTAAAAAATTAAAGTCAGTGACTGTGGTGAGCTACGATAAAAACTGGAAAAGGCTGGCCTCTAAGAAAGTGCTATTGCCGAAAAATGAGCATAGTATTATTTATGCGAGAACAATCGATAATATATTAACGACTAATGTCAATAAAACACTATGGGTGAAAGCAAAATGAAAATCAAAATGATCGCACTGCTACTAACTGTTGGCATGGCTTATAACTTATCAGGTTGTGGATCGACTACTAAGGGGGCCAATCTAAAGTATAAAGCTCAAAATACTATTGATGATACTCACCCTCGCGCTACACTGATTTTAGGGTCGACTGAATTAGTGGATAATCTTCTTATTACCAATGTTAAAGTGGCTGAAGTTGGTTTACTTAGTAGAGCAGGTGTTGATGTACAAAATCTGACCGATGATCGTTATACTTTAGAATATAAGTTTGTTTGGCGTGATAAACAAGGTTTTGAAATTGATGCAAGTAATACCTGGCATCGTTTTGTATTAACACCGCGTTCGATAAAAAGTTTTCAGAGTGTTGGCAAAATGGAAGAGGCCTACGCTGTACAGTTTACGGTCAGGTTTCCAGATGATCTTTATATTGAAACGGATCGCCTTGATAGAGAAGCCAAACCATTTTTTGATTAAAAGATAGGCTACCATTTTAAGCTGGGACATATTTATGTAAGGTATGCATCGCACCTTACTACACTAAAAGGTACGCATTGCGTGCCCTAGTGTAATGTCCCGCCTTAAGTGTATAGCCAAAAGATATAAACTTAATATTGTTTAATCCCTGAGTATTTTATGCTCGGAGAGCAATTATTAGCTGGCATAAATAGTATTTTGTTTTAACTTGTCGCCTACGTTAAATTTTATTTTATTTTATTTTTACTCATTAAGGAAAAGCCGCATGAAAAAATTAATATTACTGGTACTACCGTTTACTTTACTGGGTTGTTCAAGTACTCAGCTTGGTACTCAATCAAGGGTTTCTATACTTGATGAAAGCAGTCGTGAGCATCTGACTACCGAATTAACAATGGCTGACTATTCTGCGTTTGCAGAGAAGGTGACCAATAAAATGTTACGTTCACGTCTAGTACAATCTTGGGGTAAAAAAAGGCCTAAATTAGTCGTTGGTGAGCTTGAGAATGCCACAAATAACGATAGTATCCGCATGCAAGATATTTATGATCGGATTACTGAAACTATCTTAGGCTCTGGACTAGTGAGATTGATGGATAGATCAGCAACAGAATTTGATTATGTGGTACGTACAGAATTATCATCAACGAAACAGTATGGAGGCGGTGGTGAGGAGTTGGCTTATTATAAATTGGAATTTAAATTATTTACCCTAGATGGTGAAATGGTAGGGCAGTGGTCAGATGTGCTACCGCTAGCTAAGGCGCATCGTAAATATATGTAGTTTTAAAATTTAAATTATATCGCTCAGAAATGAAAACGGTAAAGTATACAGTTTTAGCTGCGTACTTTATCGTATAGGAGTTATGCTTGGCTTGTTAGGCAGAACTTCTTTTATAGGTCGCAGTAAACGATTTTTTAGGTGAGGCTATTTTCTGATGATGACTAAAAAGCAATAATATGAAAAAATTAATTGTATTCGCATTACCCTTATTATTAATAGGGTGTTCTACTTTTCAGTTTGGTAAGGAAGGTGCCGTATCTACCAATGCAGGTGATGGGGCGCACTTAGAAGCTCAGCTCACTATGGCGGATTACACTGGGTTTGCTGAAAAAGTAACCGATAAGATGTTACGCTCCAAGTTAGTGCAATCATGGGGCGCTAAAAAGCCTCGGTTAGTGGTTAGTAAACTATTAAATAATACTGATGACGAAAGCATTCGTATGCAGGATGTATATGATCGTGTTTCAGAAATTATTCTGGCATCTGGGTTGGTCAGGTTGATGGATATAAGTGCAACCTCATTTGATTATGTAGTGCGTTCGGAATTATCTTCAACGAGACAGTATGGTGAAGATGGTGAAGAGTTGGCATATTTCAAACTGGAGTTTAAATTATATAAACTGGATGGTGAAATGGTGGGGCAGTGGTCTGATGTACTGCCATTAGGTAAAGCGAGACGTCGATTTATTTAGCTGGACTGGTTCGTATAATAGTGCATAAGCTCTGCTTTCGCCTGTTACCGATGACACGAATAGGCCGGGAAACCAATGATATGATAGAACTATATAGTCCGCTGATTGTAACCGTTCAGATCCCCCCTAAAAAATATCAAAATACCCCGTCATTCCTGCATGCTTTTAGCAGGAATCTATATCAACAAACAGATTCCCGATTAAACACTTCGGGAATGACGATATTTTTATGAGGGTCTGTGAACAGTTACC
>CBDVDU010000113.1:0-7563 GCA_965372825.1 uncultured Gammaproteobacteria bacterium
CCCACGCGGAGAGGCTGTGAAAGTATTATTTTTTTAGCCTCTCCCCTTGAGCATAGGTATCTACACAAGTCTAAAAGCCTTCTCCAGAGGGAGAAGGTTGGATGAGGGGATAAGATAAAGCCTTGATTTTATTCTCCTCACCCCAACCCTCTCCAGCAGGAGAGGGAGCTATCCTGACTTGCATCTCATTGTATTTTAATGTCAAAAAGTTGTGTAGATACCTATGCCCCTTGAGAAGGGGGATTATACATAATACTTTCACAGCCTCAGAGCGTGGGAACGAGAGTCATCAAGGTGTCCCGCCTTAACTTCGTAGCCTGAAATTTTAATGAGGTTTAAGTGTTATTGGGGGCATCGCTGTTATTTCTTCAATTTCTTTGTTATTGGTGTACCAGAGTAGTAAGTCTATATAGGCGCGAATATTGTCCACGTACATTACTGGCTCTTTGCCTCTTGCGTAGCCATGCTTGGTTTTAGAATACCACTTTTTTTTTGTTAGTAAAGGCAATACTTGTTTAACGTCAATCCATTTATCAGGGTTTTTACCTAATTTTTGGGTAATAATGCGCGCATCTTCTAAATGACCAAAGCCTATATTGTAAGATGCTAAGGCAAACCAAGTGCGATCTGGTTCGGGAATTCGTTTGGGGATTATTTTGAGACGCTGTTTTAGGTAGCGGGCACCACCAAAAATACTTTCTTTGGCGTTGATCCTGTCTTTTACGCCGACTTGTTTGGCGGTTGCTCTAGTTAGCATCATTAGGCCTTTTACGCCTGTGGGAGAAACAGCATCTTTATTCCAGTGCGATTCCTGATAGCTAATAGCAGCTAATATTCGCCAGTCAAAAGCATATTTTTCAGCGGCTTCTTGGAATAACGCGTGGTATTGAGGTAATCGGCTTTCAAAATGTAAGCGGAAAGTGCAATTACCTACATACTTAATATTTCGGGTATGCCCATAATGACGCTCAAGTAGCTGCTCCAGCACTTTGTTTTTGGTGATTTCATTAAAGAATTGAGTTGCCTCATCGTAAAGGCTGGTATCTGTTGATTTTTGGAAAGCCCACGCAAGTTGTCGGGGAGGACTGATATTAAAGGCGACGTTTAATTTGGGGTAGAAGCGTCGGATTAATGTGATTTGATTGGAGTCAGCAATGGTGTAATCAATTAGTCTTGCGTTAATTAGATAGAGTAATCCGTCAGTATCTAAGTTTTTATTGGTAAACCATTGTAAGTTTGGGTTACTTTCTTGTAATTGCAGTAGCGTTTCGACATGGCTAGTGTCTTGTACGACTTCTAAAATTCCAGCGTTTAAATCAGCTACTGTTTTTGGCGATTTTGTTCCGGAGCGATAGATGATTTGTTCGGTAATTTCTTGGTAGGGCGGGGTGAATAAGAACTGTTGTTGTCGGTCTGAGGTGATAGTTATACCGGCCGCGGCAAAATCAGCGTCACCTGTTTGGGTTTTTTGCAAGATTTGTGTGAAAGTGTCAGGAATAATGAACTTGGTCTGAACTTTTAAATGTTGGGCAAATAATTGTACTAAATCATACTCTAAGCCAGTAAATCCATCAGCGCTTTCATAGTAAGTGGTGGGGTCGTAGCGAGTTAATACGGTTAATAGACCTGTTTTTTTGACGCGCTCAAGTTGATTGTTGTATTGGGTAGCTGGGGCTGGTGTCGCTTTCTCAACTGCTGGTTCACTTTGAGGCGCATCGCATGCGTTTAATAAAGGAAACAGCAGTATTAGAGAAAGGCGTTGTAGCAGCAAGGTCGGACTTAGCGTATTTTTTTGTAGTAATTAATTAAGCCGTTGGTAGAGCTATCGTGCGAAGTCACCGGCGTATCACCTTCAAGCTGCGGTAAGATCTCTACCGCTAGAATTTTACCTAGCTCTACACCCATTTGGTCATAACTATTGATATTCCAAATTTTTCCTTGCACGAATATTTTATGTTCGTACAGGGCAATTAATTTACCGAGAGTATGTGGTGTTAGTTTTTTAAATAGAAATGAGTTAGTCGGCCTGTTACCTGAAAACACTTTTGAGGCAATGAGGTTTTCACTGGCATCATTACTTAGCGCAGTTTTAACTTCGTCGGCTGTTTTGCCTTTCATTAAGGCTTCGGTTTGCGCTAAAAAGTTGGAAATAAGAATGTCGTGATGCTCTGCTAAGTCGTAATGACTTTGAGCGGGTGCTAGAAAATCACAAGGAATTAATTTAGTGCCTTGATGAATTAACTGATAAAAAGCATGCTGGCCGTTAGTGCCCGGTTGTCCCCAAATAATAGGGCCGGTACTATAGTCAGTGGGCTTGCCTTCTAAATCAACACTCTTGCCGTTGCTTTCCATATCACCTTGTTGAAAATAGTCTGCAAAAAATTGCATCGTATGATCGTAAGGCAGCATTGCGTGCGATTCTGCATCAAAGAAGTTGTTATACCAGATACCTAATAAGCCCATAATCACAGGGATATTTTCTTCGAATGGTGCTGTTTGGAAGTGCTTGTCTGCTTCGTGCGCACCGGTTAATAATTCTTCGAAATTATCCATGCCTAGATAAAGCGCAATGGATAGACCAATAGAAGACCAAAGAGAGTAGCGGCCGCCAACCCAATCCCAAAATTCAAACATATTATGTGGATCTATGCCAAATTCTGCGACATTCGTTTTGTGCGTAGAAAGAGCAACAAAATGTTTTGCCACTACAGATTTGTCATTATTTGCATGTTTTAGGAGCCAAGAGCGCGCTGAAGAAGCGTTAGTCATGGTTTCGTGAGTGCTGAATGTTTTCGATGCAACTAAAAATAAAGTTGTTTCTGGTGGTACTTGGTTCAGCGTTTCAACTAGGTCTGCTTGGTCAATATTAGACACAAAATGCACGCTCATGCCTTCAATAGCATAAGGCGTTAGTGCCTTGGTCACCATTTTTGGGCCTAAATCTGAACCGCCGATACCGATATTGACGATATCGGTAATGCGCTTACCTGTATAGCCAGTCCATTCACCTGAGTGGACTGCAGTGCAAAAATCACGCATTTTTTGTAAGGCATGATTGATTTGCGGCATAACGTCAATATCATCGACATAAACTGGCGTATTGCTGCGATTACGTAGTGCAGTATGTAAAACAGCGCGATTTTCTGTTTTATTAATGCGTTTACCAGAAAACATATCGCTAATATGTGCTTTTAATTGACTTGAATTAGCTAACTTAAAGAGTAATGGTAGTGTCTCTTCGGTGATTCTGTTTTTTGAAAAATCAAATAATAGATCATCAAATGACGTTGAATAGGTGTTAAATCGGGTCGGGTCGGCTGCAAATAAGTCTCTGATATGTAACGGATTAACATCTTTTTGGTGGGCTTTTAAAGCCAGCCATTCTGGAGAATTTGTTAGATGAGACATTGATGAACCTTAGGTTGCGGAAAGATAATTATTAAAATTTTACGAAAAGCTGAGCGGGATAGCAATAGCAATAACAATATAAGTAAAGCATGATATAATGCTATTGGTCAATAAACATGTAAAGATAATGTACATTGTGCCAATATAATTCCATAAGCTATATTTTGTTTTATAAATCAATTGGATAGATAAAGCTCAGTAACTTAATTAGCTTTAAAATCAATAGCTTGATTGTTTTTTTTATGTGTCTAGTGTAGGGAGGTAACCTTCCTTTGTTAAAGGCTATATGGTAGAGTTCCAATCTTATTTCGTGCCTTATTGACTTGGTTGCGAAAAAAGTAATCAAATAATTATAATAAATATTTTAAAGAGGAAGAAGTTATGAGAAAAAGTATCATAAAATCAAGTTTATTAACACTTGCAGGTTTGTTTTTTTCTGCAACTTTATGGGCACATGGTGGAGCAGCAGGTACAGATACTGATCAGTGTAAATTTGAGTTAGAGCCAGAGCATTGGATTCATTATACCGCTTATCAACCTCTTGCTTATCCTGCAGAGGATTTTTGTGGAAACCTTCCTGATATAGGTACCATGACACAGTTAGTATTTGATTATCAAGATATTAGATTTCGTAATATGGCTGTTGAATTTGAAGTAACTAAAGAGCCAGAAGGTACGCGTGTCTTTTTTATGGAAGCAAAAAAGCATAAATCAGGTTCAGTAATCTTAAAGTTAGATAACGGTGTACCAGAAGTAGGTAAATATTTAATTCATATCACTTTGTTAAAAGATGATGGCGAAAGACTAGATGCGCATATGGGATTTGTGGCCGGTAAAGGACAAGTAACAAGCTCAAAAAGTATGTTTATGTACCTACTATTTGCTTTAGCGGGTCTATACGTACTATATCTTTCTCATGCTGGCTTTAAAAGCAAAGTCGATGAGATTATCGCGAATATTAAGAAAGCTTAAAGCCTTGTTTCTTTTTAATTTTAGGGTAACTAAATAATGCAGAAAAATCCTTTAGGACTGCTATTGGGTGCTGCTGTCATGTTGATGCCGTTCGCGGCATCAGCTGTTGTCAGTTTACCTAAATCAGTAGAAGTAGATCGCGGCGAAGTTGAAGCGGTTTGTAATGAAAATAATCCAGAATGGCGTGTCGCTCAGACCGTTGACGGAGTTGCTATGCAGGAATCGCTGCGTTGTAGCCCAGATAATCCCTCTGATATTGCTGTTGAAGTAAAAGGCACGAATAACGTATCAATGGAAACATTGATGAATACTTATTATGCAGCCGATGCAATTATTAAAAAGAATGACATGGATGGTGATGGTGATCCTGATTTAATTATTATTAAATTAGAAGTTGCTGAGTTAAATGGACATTCCCCCGATTTTAACGGCTTAGTGCCTACTTTTGATATAGCGCCAGGCGTACAGCCAGGTATGTGGGTATTTGCACCTAAGTCGCGTGGTATGGCGACGAATAGTTTTGTTGGTGTTGATGCTAATCCTCTTTTAAGAGCACCATCCCCAGTTATTCGTGTGGAGCAGGGCGATACGATTTGGATACAGTTAGAAAATACGCATTACTTTCCACATACAATCCATTTACATGGCGTAGATCACCCTTGGGTGGATAGTTCAGGTGAAGGGAATGATGGTGTACCGCAAACAAGTGATAAATTTGTTTTGCCAGGGCAAAGTAAAACCTATGAAATTCGCCCTCGGTCACCAGGTACTTTTGTTTATCATTGCCACGTACAGACACATGTGCATTTAGCGATGGGTCTAGTTGGGATGTTTATTGTTGAAGAAAATCGTCCAAATAACTGGGTGCAAACTTTCAATGTTGGTGCTGGGCAAGTAAGGCATCCATCGAAAGCGATTTTAGAAGATTATGATAGTGAATATGATCTGCATTATCATGCGATGGATAAAGAATTACATAGTATTATTCAGGAATCAAATGACCCGCGTTTAATCGCGAAGAAAATGAATCGTGAATATGATATGACCGATTCAACTGAAGATTACCACACTTTAAATGGTCGCTCTTTTCCTTATACATTGAGAGAATCCATCATTGTTGCTGAGCCAGATAAAAATATTAAATTGCGTGTTTTCAATAGTTCAGGCGAAACTTTAGCTATGCACACGCATGGGCATAAAGGTACGATCACTCACTATGATGGTGTAGAGCATAACCCCATCGCACAGATTACGCGTGATGTTTATAATATTGCACCTGCACAACGTAATGATTTAAAAATTAATACGACCGATGATGGTTTTCACAGTTATGGTGAGGGTATTTGGATTTTTCATGATCATCGTGAAAAAGGCATTACCACTAATGGTATGAATCCAGGCGGTAACGTTAGTGCTTTAGTGTATAAAAAATATCTGAATGAAGTGGGTTTACCTATGGGTATTGGTGAAAGTATTGAGCCTTTATTTACTAAGAAATTCCATGACCGTAAATTGCCAGTTTGGCAAAATATTGATGACTGGAATAGTTTAGGTGAAATTGATGCTGAGGGTTATGTTGCACCGCCTGCAAGTAAAATGGCAGCGCCTGATGTAACACCTGGGTCTGCAGATATTCAAGCACCGACAGATAACTCATTTAGAAACCTGATCTTTGGTTTGTTTTTGGGCTTGTTAGCTTATGCTTTAGTGGTTAATAGAGTTAAGGTGATCGCTTTTATTTCTTCATTAAAAGGGGGGAAATGATAATGATTAAGCATTTATCAATAGCTGCGCTGACCTTAGTGTTATCAGCTCCCGTGTTTGCTGAAAAAGAGTTTGAAGATCATACCTCCATGATGGATCATGGTGATGGCCATTTCATGGACATGACAGGTGGTATGGTCATGGGGCAAAATACAGATGTTTTGCCAGGTGGGTGTAGTAGTCTCGCTGCAACTAAGGAAATTACTGTACATGCTGGGCATAAATACGCGGAAAAGTTTCCGGGCCGTATGTATGCTTTTGATGTGCAGGAGTATCAATTTGAGCCTTGTACTAAATTAACCGTTCATTTTGTTAATGATGATAATGTGCGTCATCAATGGATGATGCATGGACTGCCAAAATACTTATATCCTAAAGGCATGTTTCACTTAGAGGTGACTGGTCCAGGTAAAGTAACAGGTACATTAATTTTTCCACCAGGTGATAAAACTTACCTAGTGCATTGCGATATCGCACAGCATATGGAAAAAGGTATGAAAGGCCAGTTAAAAATTGGTAAAGGCGATGGCGACTTACCCAGTATTCCTGGGGTAACAGCTTATGTCATTCAGGATGATTACTCAGATAAAAATCCTGATGAAAGTCTGTCTGATGTGGTCGTTGAAGACCTTACTGAAATGAAAAATAAAGTCATTGGTAATGACTCGTTTTTTTCAGGCCTTACTATTATTGGTTTGGCTATCGGTCTAATTTTTGCTCCATTGTTAGCTCGTAAATTTAAAGGTATGAGTGCTGGTGAAGTGTTCGTATACCTTGTTAGGTTAGTTAAGCAGGCTGTTGATATCGTAGTAAAAGTGATTAGCTGGTTAATTAATTTAGTAAAGAAAAAATAGTTCGATCTTGATTTTTTAAGTTTAAAAAAGCCCCTATTGGTGTTTATCAATAGGGGCTTTTTTATGACTGTTAATTAGAGGAAGTAGTTTTGTGCTAGAAGTTTGGGGTTTATTTGTTAGTGCTTTTATCTCATCAACGATTGCTCCGGGTGGCTCGGAAGCGGTATTAGCTTATCTGGTGTCGGAGCAATTACAGCCTGTGATGTTGCTGGTGACGGTCGCGACTATTGGTAATACTTTAGGTGCCTTAACAACTTGGTGGTTAGGCACTTTAGCAGCCAAGAAATATCCTGCCGAACATGTGTTGGATGCAAAAAAACAAAAATCATTGGCTTGGGTCAGGCGCTGGGGTAACTGGAGTTTACTGTTGTCATGGATGCCGGTTGTTGGTGATGGTTTGTGTTTTGCGGGTGGCTGGCTAAAATTACCACTGTTAGTTGCTACGATATTTATTTTTTTTGGGAAATTGGTGCGCTATCTTTTTGTTGCCTATTGGTTTGTATAAATACCTTAGGAATCAAAATTCAATAACATCCGAAAGCACTGCCAGTCCTTCGAGGACTGG
>CBDVDU010000114.1:0-7553 GCA_965372825.1 uncultured Gammaproteobacteria bacterium
AGGGAAAAAAGATAAAGAAATATCTTTTAAGATGAATTTTTTGGGTGGGACAATTTTGCCCACTCGATTCATAGAGAATATATATTGTGCCATGTTGGTTTTATGAATTCCTGTAAGAAAAGGTTAGGCTATTATAGCGTTGTTTAAGGAAGTTTTGCAGGCTGAGTAAAGACATAATCAGTACCTTTAGCAGCTTGATGGCAGTGAAAACAAGCTTGAGCCGATGAACTGTCTTTGCCGTGCGGCGTTAGTTCTAAGCCTGTCCAACGTGCAAATCCCCAGCCGCCTGTTGCCGCGTATTTTTTGGCGTCGCGTACCATAATTTCTGCATGAACAAAATCACCGGGTACCGTGGCTGCTTGCCATGTAGGTAAAGTGTCATTTTTCCAGACCAATTTTGCTAAAATAGCGCCTTTAGGCCAGTTTGTTTTTTTAGTTTCTGCGCGTGCCGCTTTGATTGCGATGGCATTACCTAAAATAACGCGTTGGGTATTGTTGTCATTGCGAATAGAAGTGCCGATAACACGCCAGTTAGTTAAGTGTTTAGGGTATTCAATGTCGTTAGCGGGTGCGGTTGTTTTTTCTGCATGACTCAGTTGCGGTAAGCAGGTTAAAGCGGATAAGAAGAGTAAGTGGGATGATTTTTTCATAAGAAGTCTCGCATTAGATTGGGGAAGATAGTTTAAGGTAGTTGTTTGCTGGCAGCTAAAATATTAATCAGTGCACAGGCTGTCTGTGCAAAGTCGTGACCAAAAGCAACGACGCCATCCTCATGCCCTAACATGGTAAATATAGAGGCTTGCTTAAGTTGCTCTGATTGGAATAGTTGGCTGACAGATTCGGCCATTTCGGGTGTGCCATAGGCTATATTAGAAGCGGTATGTGGCAGCTGTAAGGCTTGAGTCGCCTGCCATATTTTAGGGCTATGTGCATGAATAATGCAATTAATCGTTTTGCTTTGAGCGTATACGCTGGCATGAGTTAGAGCTTCTGATGACGGCTGGCAAGGACCTGATGAATCTACCTGGTTGTGCGCTAAGTCAACTTTTTCTATTAGACAGTAATGTTGTGCTAGTAGCTTACTTATACCGCCTGTTTGCGTGCCGCTAATAATAAACTGCTCACCTGCAAGGCGCTGGCTGATATTGCCGTAACCATAACCCATATAACGCTTTGGGTTTTGGCCAATTAATTCTAATTTATATAGTAAGCAGCGCCAACTATTCATAGTGGTTAAAGGCCAATCAGGATTTGCTGAAGTTTGTCTATGGTCTAAGTGATATTTGATAACACCTTCAGTTTCTTGCATAAGCTTATATAAATGGTGAGATGAAAATGCGGGTATAGGTAACTGGCTTAATAATAAATCAGCTTTGAGTGCTAATTTATTGTAAAATTAGCGGTTTTCTAATGGTTATGCCACATTTTTTAGATTCTAGCAAAATAAGTTACTATGCGATGTCCTTTTTGTACTGCCCAAGATACACGAGTTATTGACTCTCGCTTAGCGAATGAGGGGGATCAAGTACGTCGTCGGCGTGAGTGTGGGGCTTGTAAAGAGCGCTTTACAACTTATGAGGTTACTGAGTTTAATTTGCCTAGGGTGATTAAGCGTGATGGTGTGCGCGAACCTTTTAATGAGCATAAATTGCGTGCCGGTATTTTAAGGGCATTAGAGAAACGTCCTGTCACTAGCGACCAGATAGAAGCGGCTGTTATTCGGATTAAAAAAGAGTTGAATGCTAAAGGTGATCGTGAAGTAGCGGCATTAGAAATTGGCGAACAAGTTATGAAAGAGTTAATTGCTTTGGATCATGTGGCTTTTGTGCGCTTTGCTTCTGTTTATAGAAGCTTTCAGGATGTCAGTGAATTTACCGATATGATTGCTGATTTACAAAAGAAATAATGGCTAAGCAACAAGCAGAACAAGATAGCTTATTTATGGCGCGTGCGCTGTATTTGGCTAAAAAAGGACGATATACCACCAAGCCGAATCCGCATGTTGGCTGTGTTATCGTTAAAGATAATGAAATTATTGCTGAAGGTTGGCATGTGCGTGCAGGACAAGGGCATGCTGAAGTTGAGGCATTAAAAAACACCCAAAATGCGCAAGGTCTAGGTGCTACAGCGTATGTGACTTTAGAGCCTTGTAGTCATTATGGGCGCACACCGCCTTGTGCTGAGGCTTTAATTAAAGCCGGTGTGACGCGCATAGTTATCGCTATGCAAGACCCTAACCCTTTAGTGGCAGGTAAGGGCGTTGCTTTATTAGAGCAGGCAGGCATTGATGTTGTTTGTGGTGTCTTAGAGTCAGAGGCACAAGCCGTTAATCGAGGCTTTATTACACGGATGACCACGGCTAAACCTTATGTTATCAGTAAGATGGCGATGAGTTTAGATGGGCGTACGGCGATGGCTTCGGGTGAAAGTAAATGGATTACTGCACCACAAGCAAGGCACGATGTCCAAAAGCTACGTGCAGCGAGTTGTTGCGTGTTAACCGGTGTGGATACTGTTTTAGCAGATGATCCGAGTATGAATGTGCGCTTAGAGGGGGTGGAAGTAGAACAGCCTTTACGGGTGGTTTTAGATTCTCATTTGCGTACACCGACTAGCGCGAAATTATTGGCTTTGGCGGGTCGTACATTAATTTTAACTTGTTCTGATGAGCAAAATAAAACTGAGGCATTGGCTCAGGCGGGCGCTGAAGTTTATAAAATAGCCAGAAATGATCAAGGGCGTTTAGATTTAAATGCCGTTTTGCTTTTTTTAGCTGGGCAGCAGGTAAATGAGGTGTTAGTTGAGGCGGGAAGCGTCTTAAATGGGGCTTTGATGGAGCAAAATTTAGTTGATGAATGCATCGTTTATATGGCTCCCTGTATGCTCGGTTCTAGTGGTCGTGGTTTATGTGATATGCCGCATATTACGCGTATGGCAGATAAGAAAAGCTTAACACTATTAGAGGCACGTAAAGTAGGTGTGGATTTAAGACTTCAATACAAGGTACAAAAATAATATGTTTACAGGCATTATTTTAGCGGTGGGTAAAATAACCCAGATTGAACAAAAAGCGGGCGACGTGCGTTTATCGATTGATACCGGTAAGTTATCCTTAGCGGATGCCGCCTTAGGTGACAGTATTGCGGTTAATGGTGTGTGTTTAACAGCAGTTGAATTAAGTGCGCATGGTTTTGTTGCTGACGTGTCTAATGAAACTTTATCACGCACTAACTTAAAGTTGGCTGCGAGTGGAACGCCGGTTAATTTAGAACTAGCATTAACCCCGCAAACGCGTTTAGGCGGGCATATCGTTAGTGGGCATGTGGATGGTTTAGCCGTTTTATTAGAAAAAAAACCGGATGGCCGTTCTATTCGTTTTAAATTCAAAGTACCTAATGAATTAGCAAAATATATAGCTGAGAAAGGCTCTATTTGTATTAATGGCATTAGTTTGACTATTAATAATGTTGATGGTGCGATGTTTAGCGTTAATATTGTGCCGCATACTTTAAAAGAGACGACTTTAGGGTTAGTTGAAGTCAGTGATAAGGTGAATATAGAAGTAGATTTACTAGCGCGTTACATGGAACGTTTAATGAAAGGCGAGGCCGCAGCCACTTGTGCTGCGGGTGTAACAACAGAATTATTAAGAGAAAGTGGGTTTATTTAGTAGATGAATACAACTGAGGAAATTATTGAAGAGTTACGCCAAGGAAAAATGGTTATCATTATGGATGATGAAGACCGGGAAAATGAAGGCGATTTAATTATGGCAGCTGAGCATGTTCGTCCTGCTGATATAAATTTTATGGCGCGTTATGGCCGTGGTTTGATTTGTTTAACCTTAACAGGTGAACGTTGCCAGCAGTTACGTCTACCTTTAATGGTGAATGATAATAATGCGGCTTTTGCGACTAATTTTACTGTATCTATAGAAGCGGCAGAAGGTGTCACTACGGGTATTTCTGCGGCTGATCGTGCAAAAACGGTTTTAAGTGCTGTTGCGAAAGATGCGAAAGCAGAAGATGTCGTGCAGCCAGGGCATATTTTTCCCTTACGTGCGCGTGATGGTGGGGTTTTGAATCGTGCAGGACATACTGAAGCCGGTTGTGATTTGGCGCGTTTAGCAGGTTTAGAGCCGGCGTCTGTGATTGTCGAGATTTTAAATGAAGACGGCTCTATGGCCAGACGTCCTGATCTTGAAGTTTTTGCTAAAGAGCACGAACTTAAGATTGGTACCATTGCGGATTTGATTCAATATCGTACTAAAAACGAAGCAACTTTAGAGCGTATCAGTGAATGTGCCTTGCCAACAGAATTTGGTGAGTTTCGTTTATATGCCTATCAAGATCGTAATGATGCCAATATCCATCTAGCTATTGTTATGGGTGATGTTGCGAATGATGAGCCTGTCTTAGTACGGGTGCATGCGCGTAATTTAATGGATGATATTTTTTCTTCAACGCGTAGTGATTGTCAAATGCCAGTGCGTGAAGCAATGAAGCATATTGCCGAAGCAGGCCGTGGTGTGTTGGTGCTTATTCGTCAGGAAGAGAATAATAAAGCATTGGCTGAACTGGTTCATAAGTATCAATTGCAAGATAATGGTGTAGTTAACCTTGTTGTTGCAGAAAAAACAGGCGAGTGGCGCACGACGGGGACGGGTTCACAAATACTCGCGGATTTAGGCGTGCATAAAATCACTGTTTTAGGTGAGCAAAAAACTTATTTTGGGCTTTCTGGGTTTAATTTAGAATTAGTGGAAAGTAGCGAATAAAATTAACAAATAGTAGTAGGGCGGACTTTAGTCCGCTAATACAGCGTGGCGGGCTAAAATCCGGTCTACGTTATAGTTTATATATTAGAGAGGCAACTATGTCAGCAGTAAAAACAGTAGAAGGTAACTTTTTAGCGCAAGGTGGTAAATATTGTATCGTTGCGTCACGATTCAATAGCTTTATTGTTGAGCAATTAGAAAACGGCGCAATTGATGCTTTAGTGCGTCATGGTGTCAACAAAGAAGATATTACTGTCGTTAAAGTCCCTGGCGCGTATGAGCTGCCTATGGTTGTGCAGCGTATTGCCGCAAGTAAAAAATATGATGCTATTATCACTGTCGGTGCTGTGATTCGTGGTGCTACCCCGCACTTTGAGTATGTTTCAGGTGAGTGTGTTAAAGGCATTGCACAGATTTCTTTACAGTATGATATTCCGGTTAGTTTTGGTGTATTAACTGTTGATAGCATCGAGCAAGCAATTGAACGTGCGGGTACTAAAGCCGGTAATAATGGTGCTTCAGCTGCATTATCAGCAATTGAAATGGTTACTTTATTTAAAAATTTGGACGCTTAATGAGTTCTGCAAAAACAAAAGCTAGACAATGTGCGGTACAAGCTTTGTATCAATGGCAAATGACTGGCACAGATTTAAATACGATTGAACGTCAATTTGCTGAAGATCAGCGCTTAAAAAATGCGCAAAAAAGTTATTTCACGGATTTATTTCATGGTGTTCCTAAAGATCTAGATAAGATTGATTTAGCAATGAAAGATTTTGTTGATCGTGAAGTGAACGATATCGACCCTGTAGAGCGCGCTATTTTAAGAATCGGCGTGTATGAGTTGATACGCAAGCCAGAAACACCTTATCGAGTCATTATTAATGAAGGTGTGGAATTAGCGAAATGCTTTGGCGCGGATGGTAGTCATCGCTATGTAAATGGCGTATTGGATAAAGTCGCACAAATCCAGCGTAAGCTAGAAATTGAAGCAAGGTTAAAGAAAAGTCAGGGAAAATAACCCTGAGCATTTTCTGCTATCAATGTTTGTTTGTAAGCTCCTGCAGGAATATCTGTAGGGCGTGGCTTCAGCCCGCCGTTAGAGTAGGTGGCATGGCTTAGCGGGCTAAAGCCACGCCCTACAGTTTTTAATTTCCTGGCAACTCTAAACTTGAAAAAGAGAGCAAATGAAAAATAAAGTTAAGTTTGGTACTAGCGGTATTCGTGGCTTAGTCAGTGATATGACAGATAAAGTCTGTTATGCCTATACCTTGTCTTTTTTGCATTATTTACAGTCTGTTGATGTTATTCAAACTGGGCAAGCTGTGGGTGTCGGTGGCGATTTACGTAATAGTACACCACGCATTATGAATGCGGTTGCCGCAGCTGTGGTTGATGCCGGTTATACAGTGGTTAATTGCGGCCTTTTACCTACGCCTGCTATAGCGCTGTATGGTATTCAGCATAATATTGCGACCGTGATGGTGACGGGTAGTCATATTCCTGAAGACCGCAATGGTATTAAATTTAACAAGCCCGATGGTGAAGTGCTAAAAGACGATGAGCAAGGCATTTTGGCTCAAAATCCAGTACTCAATGATGCTTTATTTGATGGTAAAGAAAGCTTGTTAGCGAGTGATTATTTACCGGCGGTTAATACGACTGCAGAACAACAATATATCGCGCGCTATTTAGACTTTTTCTCTGAAAATAGCTTGTCAGATTTAAAATTAGGCGTTTATCAGCACTCTTCAGTTGCCCGTGATCTCTTACCAAAGATTTTGTCAGAATTAGGTGCTGAAGTAATCACTTTAGGCCGTTCTGATTATTTTATTTCCGTAGATACCGAAGCGATTCGTCCAGAGGATGTCATTTTAGCAAAGCAATGGTCGGCTGAATTTGATCTTGATTGTATTGTTTCTACCGATGGCGATGCAGACAGGCCTTTAGTCAGTGATGAAAATGGCGAGTGGTTACGCGGTGATGTTGCCGGTATTTTAGTAGCACGTTTTTTACAAGCAGAGGCAGTAGTCACGCCAGTTAGTAGTAATAGTGCTGTCGAGAAATGCGGTCAATTTGCACAGGTAGCGCGTACTAAAATAGGCTCACCTTTTGTTATTTCTGCCATGCAAGCAATAAGTGACCAGTCGTATGTGGTTGGTTATGAAGCCAATGGTGGTTTTTTACAGAACACAGCAATTCAACTTAACAACAAAACACTTGCCGCTTTACCTACGCGTGATGCAGTGATTGTACCGTTATGTTTATTATTGCAAGCAAAACAACTAGGCTGTTCAATTTCGGCATTGCTCAATACCTTGCCGCCACGATTTACTTATAGTGATCGTATTAAAAATTTTCCAACGGAATTAAGCCAGTCTATTTTAGCGCAAATGCAAACTGGAGAGCTTGAGAAGGATGCGGCTGTGTTAGCGCAGTTGTTTACTGGGAAAATAGAGCGTGCTGTTGCTTTTGATTATACCGATGGTGTGCGTATTACTTTGGCTAATGATGAAGTGGTTCATTTTCGTGGTTCAGGTAATGCACCTGAATTACGCTGTTATACCGAAGCTGATAGCTTTAGTCGTGCGGAAGCATTAAATCAGCTATGTATAAAACAAATGCAAGAATGGAAGCCTTAGATGTAACTTCTCATTATGTAAGGGTGTGAGCAATTTTTTCAGCTCGTCATTCCAGCATGCTGTTTACAAAAATTTATGCTTAACGTAGGTTCCCGATAAAGCTTGCACCCTCGCTTGACTAGGTAGGCTTCGGG
>CBDVDU010000115.1:0-7428 GCA_965372825.1 uncultured Gammaproteobacteria bacterium
ACGAATATCTAAAGGCGGGCTAAAGCCACGCCCTACAGTATTTTAATATGTCCGGTGAAAGTTTTGATAGCCACTTATTTATAGTTACACACTCAACAAAAAAGAGCCACCTCATCATTAATTCAAGCCTACCCCACTCAAATCAACCTAAACAACTTATCGACCGATTCGGTCGAGTCGTTGACTATGTGCGCATTTCTATTACCGATCGTTGTGATTTTCGTTGCGTGTATTGCATGTCAGAAGATATGACCTTTTTACCGCGTACGCAAATTTTAAGTCTAGAAGAAATTCATTTACTCGCACAATGCTTTACTGAATTAGGTGTGGGGAAAATCAGAATTACTGGCGGCGAACCTTTGGTGCGTCGTGGCGCTGTCGAGTTATTACAAAAAATTGGCTCATTACCGCTACTGAATGAATTAGTGATGACCACGAATGGCTCGCATTTAGCAGAATCTGCCAGGCAATTAAAACAAGCCAATGTTTCACGTTTAAACATTAGCTTAGACACGCTTGATGCGCAAAAATTCAAAGAATTAACTCGTACCGGTGAATTAGATGTCGTTTTAAAAGGCATAGACACAGCCATCAAAGCGGGGTTTAAAGGCATAAAAATCAATGCGGTTATTTTAAAAAACCGCAATCACCATGAAGTGGTTGATTTAGTACAATTTGCTATAGATAAAGGCATAGATATTAGCTTTATCGAAGAAATGCCGCTCGGCCTAATTGATTCCCATAACCGTGCTGTCACCTATTATTCTAGTGATCAAATTCGCACTGATTTAACCAAACAGTTTGATTTACAGCATATCAGCGAAACCACCGCCGGTCCTTCTGATTATTACCATATTCAAGGCTCGCCAATAAAAGTCGGCTTTATCTCGCCACACAGTCATAATTTTTGTAGCACTTGTAATCGCGTCAGACTAACTGCCGAAGGTCGTTTATTACTGTGTTTGGGAAATGAACATTCCGTCGACTTAAAAGCGGCTGTCCGTGACCCAGAAAATACAATTGACGACATCAAACAAATCATTATTGACGCGATGCAAATCAAACCGGAAAAACACGAGTTTGATTTAAACGAACAACCGATCATCATGCGTCATATGAGCGCTACCGGAGGATAAATGAAAGTATTATTTGCCAGTTTATTGAGCTTTTTATTACAAGCTTGCAGTACATCCAGCGAAAGTCACATACAACAAGCTGAATTATTATCTTTATTGCAGTCAGATGCTACGCCAGCCATTATCGATGTTCGCTCCAGCATGGAATATAACTCAGGACATATTCCCCATGCACAACATATTCCTTTCTGGCAATCGTTTACTAGCGATGCGTTAGATACTTATGATAAGCAGGATGAATTAGTCTTGTATTGCGAACACGGCCCACGCGCAGGCATTGCTAAGTTTGCTTATTTCTTAGCCGGTTTTGAAAATATTCGTTATTTAGAGGGCCATATGACCGCTTGGCGATCCGCTGATTTACCCATGGAAGAATAATAACTAATGAAACGCTTTTTATTACTCATTATCGCGCTCTGGGAGCAACGTTTTAAACTCTATTTTTTTGCCGCCCTTATTGGTGCATTAACAGGCGTATTAATCTTTTACCCTATTAATGATTTTATTTTCTACTTTGAAATAGAGGGCAATGACTTACAAAGAAATGCCAGCACGGCATTAAACTACGCTTATGAGCAACTTAAATCATCTTTACTAGGTAATACTCCGAAAAAAACAATGTTTCTTGCTCAAGTTGGTGCTGTTTTTGGATTAATCATCGCCTTTATTTATGAGATGCTACATCGCCGTTTACAAAGAATTAATCGCTTAAGCACGGAGCTTTCGGTTAACTTACAAGCCTTAATCTTACAAGGTGAAAGCGCATTACTAGAATTTAAATCTTCATTTCGCTGGGACTTAGAACAAGAGCGAGTTAACCGTGTATTAGAAACCGTAATTCTCAAAACCTTAGCGGGTTACTTGAACAGTTCACACGGCGGCACCTTATTAATTGGTGTTGCTGATAATGGCGAAATTATTGGTTTAGAAAAAGATTATCAAAGCTTAAAACGCCCTGACCAAGACGGTTACGAGCAAGCGATTATTACTGCCATTTCCACTCATTTAGGGGCGGATTTATGTCAATTCGTCAAAGTGCTTTTTCATGTCATTGATGGCAAGCATGTTTGCCGTTTAATTGTTTTAGCATCGCCTCGCCCAGTCTTTTTTACCCAGAATAATGCGCCTAAATTTTATTTACGTACTGGCGGCGGAACGCGTGATTTGAATATTCAAGAAGCAGTAGAATTTATTGCGCATCGCTGGAAGCGCTAGAGAATTTAAAATTAATGTGTTGTGGGAGGGGCTTCGACAGCCTACGCTCTACCCATCCATAAACACGTAAAATTCAGGTTCATTAAAAAAAGAGAACAATCACTTTACTTTAATTCTGCATAAATATGTCTCATTTCTTAATAAAGCACTGTTAAGAAAAATGCTATTTCAAATCACAGAGAATAGCACTGTAACTATAGATGCTAGCCAAGCGCAATTTATCGATCGGGAGATCTTTCAAGATTTCTTAACTACTTCGCCCGATGATAATATTATCGTTGAAGTGATCGGGCTTGATGATTAAATTAAAAACTTAAAATACAGTCCTCACAAACAGCTACATTAGCTCCCTATGATTGATAAACTCCTAAAAATAGAAAGCCATAACAACAACCTTCACTTTACATTTTACATTATTGGCAGTCTATTTTTAGGCATTGTCATGGGCTTGCTATTTGGCGAGTCTGCTGGCCAACTACAGCTTCTAGGCGATATTTATATCGGTCTGCTACAAATGACCGTACTGCCTTATATTGTCTTCTCTTTAATCGCCAATATAGGGCGGCTCAGTTATTTTGAGGCTAGCTTACTTACCCGACAAGGATTGCTCGTGCTATTAGCACTATGGCTAATAGGAGGGTTCAGCGTCTGGGCTATGTCTTTCACCTTGCCCAACATTGAACAAGGGGCTTTTTTCAGCTCCTTGTTAGTGACAAATGCACCGAAAATTGATTTTCTACAGCTGTTTATTCCCGCCAACCCTTTTCAATCATTAGCTCAGAATGCCGTACCTGCCGTGGTTTTATTCAGCATGCTTTTTGGTACCGCTTGCATTGGCTATAAAGATCACAAATCCTTATTAGATAATTTCAGCCATATTGCGAAAATACTATTACGGGTCAACAGCTTTGTCGTGATGCTAACCCCTATCGGTGTCTTTGGCATTGCAGCCAGTGCTGCCGGCACACTTAGCCTAGATGAATTCGGGCGTGTTCAAGCGTATGTGTTAATGCTTATTGGCTCAGTATTATTAGTGACTCTTGTGGTTATGCCCTTACTGATTGCCAGTTGTACACCCTTCAGCTACCGGAAAATTGCTCACGAATCGAGGAACGTGTTGCTAACAGTTTTTATCGTGGGCAGTGTATTTGTGGTTATTCCCTTACTGATTAAAGTTATAAACCGTTTATTTCATTCTCATGTAACAACTGAACATGAACAAGCGCGTATACCCGACTTAGTGCTCCCGCTGGCCTATCCGTTTCCTGATATGGGCAAACTGCTTAGTCTTGTATTTATTGTTTTTGCGGCTTGGTTTTATGACAAGCCACTGGCATTTCTTGATTATCCAGTGATGCTCACTATTGGGTTATTTTTAAGTTTCGGCAAACTGATTACCGCATTACCGTTTTTACTCAACCTTTACCATATACCCGAAGATGTTTTTAATCTGTTTATGACTGTTGGGGTCATTTGCGGCCGTGTTGCCGACGTTGCTGGTGCGATGCACTTAATGACGTTTACCATCCTGACCACAGCGTTGATGACCGGCGTGTTCAAAATCAAGTGGCGCTTACTGTTACGTAACGGACTGATCAGTTTATTACTATTTTCTTGTGTTGGCTTAGCAATTCGCACAGTTCTTGAGCAACCAGCTTTCAGCGAGAATCAGAACCCGCAAATATTGCACATGCAGTTATTAAACGACAGTACTTCCTATACAGTCTCCAGCCTATCACAACCTAACCCAATAGCACTTAAACCAGAACAACATTTAATAGATAGAATACGCCAAACAGGCATTATTCGCATCGGTATCAATGAAGATAGCTTACCTTTTTCTTTTTATAATACACAGGGCCAAATGGTCGGATTTGACATAGACTTGATGCTACACCTTGCCGAGGATTTGCAGGTCGCTATTCAATTTATTCCCTATGAAAATGAATATTTATTGCAACAATTAGACAATGATCATTTCGACATTGCTGTTTCTGGCATTACACCAAATCTCAGCTTACTCGCAGCCTCGCGCATGTTATATAGCACTAGCTATCTTGATGTGCATTTAGCCTTAGTCGTGCCTGACCATAAGCGTAATCAATTCAGCGATAGTGAGTCTATTCTTAAACTCAAAAATACACAGGCTTTTGTGCGTAAAGAAAGTAATTTTTCAACTCGTGCTCACCTGTTATTCCCCAACCTTAAAGTCACTGAATTAGATTCCGAAGCAGAGTTTTTTAATGACAAAGAATACCAAGATCAGATTATTCTAACGACTGCAGAAGGGGGTTCGGCTTGGACACTACTCTACCCTGATTATGTTGTAGTCCACCCTTTTCCGGACCGACAAGGAGCACCTTTAGTGATTGCCGTTAGCGATGAGGATTTGATACTAGAGCACTTTCTCAGCACTTGGATTAAAATCAAGCAAACCGATGGTACGATTGATGCGTTATTTGCGCATTGGATTCAAGGGGAAACCGCCAAGGCAAGCGAACCTCGCTGGAGCGTTATGAATTACATCTTTAAGGAATGAGTGGTAAATAACATGCAAATCTCGCATTCTGTGGGAGTGGTTTTAGCCACGCTACGCGACTAAAGTCGCTCCCACAAAATTTTTGTCACCCATGTTATTGTCTAGGCTTCCTTGCAATCCAAAAAAACTACTGAACTTCAGCTTTTAAATTACTTTTATCACCCACATATAAAGTCGTTTTCCAATTTTCTAAAATAGTACGTGACTCTTTAAATGCGTTAATTGCAATAATCGTTTTTCCATTCGCTTGAGTAAAACGAGTTCGCAGACCACCACTTTCTGTCGTCAGGGTATCACTTTCCCACTGCTCATTTAAACACTGACGCACAACTTCCACACCATGATTATGACTAGATTTCGCCTCGGCTGCGCCACCTTTTTCTTGCCAAGTACACATATAATTGGTTAATCCAGTGCTCCACTCCCAAACTTGACAGTTGTTTGCTCTAGGGAAAACTTTCTCAGCTTCCCATATTTGCATATTAACAATGCCTCTCGAGCTTACCCGCGACTTTTTAAACTGCTGAAAATCATGACTATGATCAGCAATAATCGCGTTTAACTTCACACAGGCTTCAGCATCACTCAGCTCTGGTGCAGGTGCAAAAAGAGAGCATGCACTTATGCTTAAAACAGATACACTAAGTATAAAAATATTTATCCCAGTGCTTTTTTTACTATTTTTCATTGATATCACCTATTATGTACTTGTTCATAGTTACCCCGCCAGATCTCCTACAATAAGAAGCAGAAACTTTTTACTCCAGCTTAAAAATATGCTGTTAAATGCATATGTTTTATTACTTATTAGAAGCCCCAAAGTATTGAAAAATTGTAGTTAAATTCATTGGGAATTGTTTCAGAGGTATCATACTCATTACGTATTCCAAATTTTAGAGCCAGACCTTCAAACCAATCTAACGAATGTACCCAGGATATATTGGTCAAATTTCTAAATTCACCGCCATCTGTAAAACTAGGGTAAAAGTAATTTGAAATACTAAAGTGCTGCTTAGACGATATATGCCAGGTGGCATCAGCACCGATCAAGCCCTCTAAACCAACAATATTTTCTTCATGGGTAGGGGTATTATTAGAATCATATTGAGTTTTACCAAACTCAGTAATAAGCGTAGCACCCGCTCGCCCAGAAAACTCCCACTCATCCGTTTTAATAAACTGATAACCCGGTCCTCCACCAAACTGGAATCGATGATTCCAATCTTTAAATTGATCCCAGTCATATACACCCGTGGCAAATGCAAACCACTTGGTCTCTTCAAAAAACCAATCTTTTACCAAAGTAGCATTAATTTGGTTTTCACCGGTAACAGTATCTTCCGAATCAAAGAAATAAAATGATTTATAGTCCCAACGACCTTTTTTATCTTCATAACGGGTGTCAAATGCAGTACGAAAAGTACTATTAACAGATGAGCCTGAAGATCCACTCAGCCCTATAGAAAGACTACTATCCCAGTCTTTAAACCATCCGGTACCCATAAAACCATCGTTAACCTTTTCGCCTTTGGCCAGCTTAAGATTGTTTTCAGCCTCCTGAGCTTGCTGCACAGCAGCATTAAGATTGTCCTCTGCAATGTCAACTTTTACATCAGCAGTCACTATCCCTAGCTCTTCAGCAATACTTTTCTCTCCGACCTCCATAACTTCCGTTTTAGCTAGATCTACCTTAGTTTGAGCTTCAGAGAGCTGTGTTTCAGCCTCGATAACATCTTTAGTTACTTTAAGTTCATTTTCAGCGATTTTCACCTCTTCTTTAGACGTTGTGAATTTCTTTCCTGCCAGTACAAGTTTTTCCTCTGCATCAGCACGATTAAGCTTTTCTTTTGAATCAGCCCGTTTAGCCTTATCAAAAACAACTTTAGCCGCTATAAGTTCTGCTTCAACTGTATCTACCCTGCCTTCGGCATCTGAAATTTTTGCCTCAGCCGTTTTTACTTTTTTTACATTATCAACCTGTGCTTTAGTCAGCTTAAGTAAATCAGCAAGATTCATATCTTGTAAATTACTAATAATGGCTTTATCAATTGTTTGCTCACCCAAGACTACGTGAGAAAAAGTAAGCGTTTTATCTGTTTGATAAACTAATTCAACCTCTAAAATATCACCATTACTAAATTGTAGAGGCTGGGCAGAAACCGCCGAAGAGGCTAACAAAACACTTAAAAAGAGCGTATTTTTTTTATTGGTCATAAGAATTAAGAAAAGTTATTGTTCGAACTACGAAAAAATCATCTGATTACGTCTAATACCAATAAATAATCAGTCGTCATTCCCGAAATCTTTAATCGGGAATCCATGCATACATTATAGATTCCTGCTAAAGCTTGTGCCCACGCTTGACTAGATAGTCATATAGGGATGACGATTTCTCTTAATTATATGAGTTTAAGTATAAATCTATTAGGGTTGGTATAACATTCAGCCTATAAAAAAATATCCTGTAGCCTGTTATGGAGCTTATAAGTACTTAAGAATAATTATTTTAACATTTTATATATTAAGTTTTGTGTAGGA
>CBDVDU010000116.1:0-7378 GCA_965372825.1 uncultured Gammaproteobacteria bacterium
AATATATTATAAACCCTCGTTCCCAGGCTCGGCTTTATTACCATTAAGTTCGAGTAATACAACATGGGGCGCCGTGCTTTAGCCTGCTTTCATAGCCGAAAATAGCAGGATAAAGCACTGCGCCCCAATAAGCTAATCCCTTAACTTAAGGGGCGTGATGCTCTGCGTGAGAATACCACTCCTAGCAACTCAGAGCATTAATCAGTAAAAACGTCATCCGCTTCTACATTGGGAACTTGCGGAGCTTTTAAACCAAAATGTTGATACGTTTTTCCTGTGACCACACGCCCTCTCGGCGTACGCATAATAAACCCTTGCTGAATCAAATAAGGCTCCAAGACATCCTCTATCGTGCCTCGCTCTTCACTAATCGCCGCTGCCAAAGTATCTAAACCGACCGGCCCGCCATCAAAATTATCAATAATCGTTTTTAACAAGCGCCTATCTAATTGATCAAATCCACAATGATCTACTTTTAACATACTTAAAGCTTGCTGAGCCGTACCTTCGCTAATTGTGCCATCGCCTTTGACTTCTGCATAATCACGCACTCGGCGTAACAAGCGGTTAGCGATACGCGGAGTACCGCGCGCGCGTTTAGCAATTTCATGCGCGCCACGCTGATCAATCTTTATACCTAAAACACCTGACGAGCGTGTGACAATAAATTGCAATTCTTCAACTGAATAAAATTCCAAGCGTTGAATAATACCGAATCGATCCCTTAAGGGTGAAGTCAATAAGCCTGCTCTTGTTGTTGCGCCTACCAAGGTGAACGGCGGCAAATCCAGTTTAATTGACCTTGCTCCTGGACCTTCGCCAATCATTATATCAATCTGATAATCTTCCATCGCAGGATACAAAATCTCTTCGACTGCTGGACTGAGGCGATGAATTTCATCAATAAACAAAACATCATGCGCTTCTAAATTGGTTAATAAAGCCGCTAAATCACCTGCTTTATCCAACACTGGCCCTGAAGTTTGACGTAAATTAACATTCATCTCATTGGCAATAATATTCGCCAAAGTAGTTTTACCTAAACCCGGAGGGCCAAAAATCAACACATGATCTAACGCTTCTTTACGCGCAGTGGAAGCCTGAATAAACACCTCCATCTGGTCACATAAAGCCTGTTGCCCCACATAATCTTTTAGTGTTTTCGGTCTTATCGCACGATCATGCCGTTCTTCATCTGTATTTTCATGCGCAGTTATTACGCGATCCGTTTCAATCATTTACTGCTCTTCCTGGTTCCTAGTGTTCTTTTTTATACAGCACAAGCACTTGTCCGATAACATTTTTTATAGGTTTTAAATGATTGGTTGCTGTCTCCCAAATAATCACTTTATCTACTCCTAAATACTCATGGGCAATAATATTTCTCATTCCGGCAATTTGTGACCACTGAATACTAGGAAAATCCAGCTGAAGGTCTTCAATACCAAAATCTTTAATGGTTTGCCCTAATACCTCAAAATTTCGAATCACTGCATCCTGAGTTTTTTTATCTTGTAAAAACTGTGCTAAATCATAACCTTCAATATACGCTTCAATTGACTGAAGACAATCATAGGCTGCGTGCATATAAATCATTCTATCCTTCATAGAGGCACAGCTTCATCATTAATTATTTTCTGCAAATAAGGACTAACAGCTCGCTCACTGACAACATCAACTTTACGTTGTAACAGCTTACTTAGGGCTTCAATAAGACCTGCTTGATCAAATAAACTAGCTTGTGGAGAAAATTTAACAAGAAAATCCACATCACTTTCCTCGGTCATCTCATTACGTACAAATGAACCAAAAATACGAACATTCTCAGCATGGTAGTTTTTCGCAACCCTGATTATTTCATTTTTTTGAGCTTTAATATTATCGTAAGTTAGAATCATAACTAATCACTTAATTTTACCCTGCAAAGCCAAGCGAATAATCTCTTCACAAGTTTTATCTTCTTGCGCGATATTTTGCACCATTTTACTGGCATCAGCTGGCTTATAACCTAAAGCACATAAAGCACTAATTGCCTCTTGTTTAGCATGACTTCGAGGTACCACAGTAGCTCCATCAGTTACATTTGTTTGCTCAGCGCTAGATTCACCAGCAGCAGGTAATTTATCACGCATTTCAATAATTAAACGTTCGGCAGTTTTTTTACCCACACCCGGCAAGCGCACTAATGCAGCGGTGTCATTGTCTTGAATACAACGATAAAACTCATCCGAACTTTGCCCTGATAAAATCGTCAATGCCAATTTAGGCCCGACACCGTTCACTTTTATTAAAGTACGAAACATTACTCTATCGGCTTCTGTTGAAAAACCAAATAAAATATGCGCATCATCTCTAATCACCAAATGCGTATGTAATTGAACGGTTTCACCCATCATTGGTAAATTATAAAAAGTGGTCATCGGCGCTTCTACTTCATAACCCACACCTTGCACATCTAAAACCAACATCGGCGGTGCTTTCGCGACTAATTTACCGCGTAAAAATCCAATCAAGAGCGTGTTCCTTGTGTTAATCGTCGTTGCGTCTGCTGAAAATTAGAATGACACAAACTAATACCCAAAGCATCACTGGCATCAATCTGTAATTCTCCCGTGATACTTAATAAAACCTTAACCATATGTTGTACTTGTAATTTATCAGCCGAACCTTTACCTACGACCGCTTGTTTCACCTGCCGTGCAGCATATTCAAACACGGGAATATCAAATAATTGCACGGCACAAATAGCCGCGCCTCGTGCTTGTCCTAATTTTAAAGCAGAATCCGCATTCTTATGCATAAATACCTGCTCTATCGCCATTTCAGTAGGCTGATACTCCTCCACAACATCACTGATACCCGCGAAAATTTGCTTTAAGCGCAAAGGAAAATTATCACCTTTAATACGTAAACAGCCACTCGCTACATATTTATAGCCAGTGGCTGTTTCATCGATCACGCCAAATCCGGTCAGGCGCGAGCCTGGGTCTATCCCTAAAATTCTAGCCATTTAATCCACAAACTCTAATACGGTTAAAAACTGAAGCTACCCACTTAAAACTCAATATATTTAAAACTGTAGGGCGTGGCTTTAGCCCGCCAATGCCAACCACCTACTCTAAAGGCGGGCTAAAGCCACGCCCTACAAGTATAACTAATGTTTCTCCTTAAATGAGTAACCAAAATTGAGTCTCTAAAATATGTGCAAATTTTAACATTTTGCCTTAAAGTTATCGAATCAATCCAATACAATACCGGTTGCATATAAAAAGTTCAGCAACAAAACATCCGGCATTCCCGAAGTCTTTAATCGGAAATCTACAGCTTAAACAAGGAACAAACAATGGAAAGCACATCACACCTTATTTGGGGTACGCTATTTGGCGCTATAGGCTTAGGTTTCTTTACTTACGGTACAAGGCAAAAAGCAATAGTTCCCTTATGCACTGCAGTCACCCTGTTTATCTTTCCTTATTTTATTGAAAATATCTACGCACTGGTCTTCACAGGTATTACATTAGTGATCCTACCGTATTTTGTACGCTTATAGATAAAACACCTAATCTTTGGCTAGTATTTTACTAGCCGGTACAATATGCGCCGCATACCTTGCTACACCAAAAGGTACGCGATGCGTACCCTACCTTAATGTTTCGCCTTAAGTGTAAGTCCTAATTTTTAAACTAAATACGCCAATACCGCTTGTAAGTCCGGTTCATGAGTAAATACATCCGCCTGATCTTGGACAATTTTACGTGCGACCACGCCACCAAAACCTATACAAAATGCCCCCGCTTTTTTAGCTTCCATATCGGTATTACCATCACCAATCATGGCCATCTTTAATTTATCCGGATTAAGCTGCAAACAAACCTCTGTTTTACCGCCATTACGTGCCAAAGGTGATTGCTTGTTAAACCCTACATAACTGCCTTTATCATCGAATAATACATCCACCGCATGCACATGTTGCTCATCGATATTTAATAACGCTGCCAACGGTAAAATCGCTTGTTTTAAGCCGCCACTGATAATATGTACTTGTTTACCTTGCTTACGTAATTGCTGAAAAGTTTCCTGCACGCCTTGAACCATTCGCTCTATATATAAATCAGCCACCCAATCAATCGCAGCTTTATCAGGGCGAATCAAATCTAAGCGCTGTCCATAAACCGATTCTAAAGATACCTCGCCATTCATCGCTGCATTGGTTAATGCCGCCATAGCAGCACCACAACCTGCACGATTAGCAAGCTCATCAATCCCTTCAATTTCACTTAAAGTGCTATCACAATCAAAACAAATAATCTCAAAACTCATTTTTTAAAAACCCCATAAATTCAAATCACCCCAAGCCTCTATTAACTATAAAGCAGTACACTGTACCTAACAACGTTTCAGTTAACCCTAAACGTCTCTAGAAAAAAGAAAAACACCAATTTACGATAAAAAACGTAACTTCTCAATGATTAAAGGGGACAGGCAATTTTTCCAATGCGTCATTCCTGCATGCTGTTAGCAGGAATCTATGCTCAACGTAGATTCCCGATAAATGACTTCGGGAATGACAGTGTTTTTACATATATTTGCCTGTGAATAATGAGAAGTTACAAAAAAGCTTCGGACATTACACTTTTTATTCACATTGCACTGATTTAAACTGTAAACTTTAACGTTACCGACTAAAACACAGCATTGCATAGCCTGAGTAAACACACAGTTTACCTTTTTTGCTATCATCACTACACTGAAAATTGATAAATGATCCATGCGTAAACCCAACAAATCCTTTTTCTCCGCTAACATTTGGAAATATCGGCTGGTGTTTTGGCTCGGCGCTATTTTTATAGGCTTATTAATCGCTACAATGACCTTACTCAGTGAGTGGGCTGCAGAATTGTATCGTACAACTTCACTCGCTTACCCTTGGTTTAACTTTGTCGTAGCCCCTTTTGGACTCGCGTTTACTGCTTGGCTGACCTTTCGTTTTTTCCCTGGCAGTCAAGGTAGTGGCATCCCTCAAGTTAAAACCGCCTTAGAAATCCCTTACACCTTAGGTGAACGCTCTAAATTAGTTTCTTTTCGTATTGCAATAGGTAAAACCTTTTTACCTATTCTAGGTCTTTTATCAGGTGCATCGGTTGGTTTTGGTGGGCCAGCGACTCATGTGGGTGCTTCATTAATGTCATCATTAGGTAAGGCGGCTAATTTCCCTTCTCATTATATGAGCAAAGGCTTGCTATTAGCGGGGAGTGCTGCAGGTTTTGCCGCTATGTTTAGCGCGCCTTTAGCCGGTATTATGTTTGCTATTGAAGAAATGGGGCGAACCTTAGAAGAGCGCGTTAGTAGCCTTGTTTTAACTGCTATTATCTTTTCCGGTGTGACCGCCTATTCCATTTTAAATCACAGCGTTTTTTTTGCTGAAAATTCATTAGTTTTTCCTGGCGGTGAAAGCTGGCTAGCCATTCCCTTATGCGGTATCGTTGGCGGTCTGTTAGGAGGAATTTTTAGCCGCATTATTGTGAGTGGCAATCACCTACTAAAAAAGCTAAAATTTCCCCTCGTTTTAGTCGCTTTTGTTTGCGGACTAATCATTGCTTTACTCGGTTTTTTATCTCACGGTGATAGCTTTGGAACGGGCTACCAATTAGCAAAAAACATCATATACAATAATATCCCTGTAGATCCTCTCTTCCCCGTTTATAAAATGCTGGCGACTTGCGCCACATTTTTTAGCGGCATTCCCAGCGGCATCTTCGTTCCAGCCATTGCAACAGGCGCAGGTTTTGGCGCAAACTTAGCGCACTGGTTTCCTATCGCGCCTACATCAGTCATGATATTGCTCACTATTACAGCCTATTTTTCTGGCATGCTGCAATCGCCACTCACTTCATTTGCCATCGTATTAGAAATAACCCATAGCCACGAAATTTCCATGCCCATCATGGCGGCAGCGTTTATTGCCTCAGGAGTCTCTAAGTTAATTAATCCACAGCCATTATATAGAGCCTTATGTGATGCCTATCAACGATACCCAGTACAACCACTAGACTATGACCAACAGCAAAACAAATAAATACCTAATTCTTTCTTTGCTGAGTTTAATAATTATTGGCATTGCACTCTACGGACTGTTAGCTCATACATTTCCAACACCCGCACCCAGCACCCATTTTAAGACCATTACTAATAAACAAGTATCACTCAAACAACTGCAAGGAAAAGTGGTTTTAGTGACCTTCTGGGCGAGTAATTGCCCAAGTTGCTTAAAGGAAATTCCGCACCTAATCAGCCTATATAACGACTATCATCAACGCGGGCTAGAATTATTTGCCATTGCCATGCGCTACGACCGACCTAATTATGTCGTTAATACCAGTAAAGCCTATCAAATACCCTATGATATAGTGCTAGATTTACGCGGGCAGTTAGCCACAGCCTTTGGTGATGTAAGTCTGACGCCGACGACTTTACTCATTAATCCAAACGGCGAAATTATCTATCAAAATACCGGTATTTTTGACTTACAGGCCATGCAAATTCTTATTGAATCTTTATTACCTATACAAGGAAAAAAATAATGCTCTGGTTAAAAGCGCTACATCTTATTTTTATGGTTACTTGGTTTGCGGGCTTATTCTATCTACCGCGTTTATACGTTTATCATGCCATGAGTGATGATGAAATCAGCAATGAACGCTTTAAAGTAATGGAACGAAAATTATTCTACGGCATCATGACACCCGGCATGATCATCACCTTTATCTTTGGTATCTGGATGCTGGTTGATTATGCTTGGGGCATGTACAGCTCAATGGGCTGGCTACATACAAAGTTAGCCGTATTAGCCCTTGCAGTGGCCTACCATTATTATTGCTATCGCTATTTATTAGATTTTAAATTTGATCGCAATCAACGCAGCCATGTATTTTATCGCTGGTTTAATGAAGTCCCCGTATTATTTCTGGTGGTTATTATTATTTTGGCGGTAGTTAAGCCTTTTTAACGTTTTCTATCATGGACTGTTGGGCGGACTTCAGTTCGCCTTTTAGGAAAAGAGTGACACGCCTTAACTATTTCACTCCAACAAAACTTACCCCTCATCATGCCCCTAACCTCTTTTTCGTGGCTACGCGCGACATGCGGACTGAAGTCCGCCCTACTTAGAGACACCTACCACCTAGCACCTTGCTCAACTATTTCACCCATTTTCTTACCCGGCTTAACTTGCCCCTGATAAGTCAAAACCGAACCAATAGCAAAACCACCCTCAGGATCATACAGCTTAGTATTTTGCTCCAAAATCCACATATGTCCTTCGCGAGAATCAATAACGAATACTTTAGGCGTCAAACTTCCCGACTGACCTGAGTGACCA
>CBDVDU010000117.1:0-7337 GCA_965372825.1 uncultured Gammaproteobacteria bacterium
TTTCTGAATCAGACCGAGGGGCTTATCTACCATTGCTCTGTTCCTGATTTCATTTAGCTTTCTGAGGCAATCAAGAAATTTCCAGAGCTGACAATCAAATCACCGTGATTTAAACCCTCAACAACTTCGATAAAATCATCATTACTTTCCCCTGTGGTTATTTTTCGTGCTTGCAAACGACCATCACCCAAATCCAGAAAGACGATGCGATTTTTCCCGCTATAAACCACTGCTTCTCTTGGAACGACTAAACGTGTGCCTAATTCTAGTTGCAATTGCAAACGTACATATTGTTCGGGGCGTAATAAACCTTCTGGATTATCTAGCTGTACGCGAACGCGCGCTGTTTTTGTTGCATTATTAAGTACAGGGTCGATAAAGCTGACGGTTCCCGATAAAGGCTTAGCCGTCTTATCATCAAGGAATACGTGTGCGCCCATGCCAATTTTTATGCTGGGTAAGTCTTTGGCATAAATTTCACCTTCTACCCAAACGCTAGATAAATCAGCTAGTGTTAACAGCTTAGTGCCTGCTTTAAAAGCCGAGCCAGTGACGATATGTTTTTTGATAATGGTGCCATTCATAGGCGATAAAATCGGCAAAGCATCGATAGCACGACCGCGTTTTTTTATTGTCCGAATTTGTGTGCTGCTAATATCCAAAAGCGTTAAACGACGCATCGTTGCCGTTTTAAGTCCCGCTTGATGTCGCTGTAGACTTTGTAAATATTCATCTTGCAGGGAAATAAGGTCAGGGCTGTAAACGCTAAATAATGGCTGTCCTTTTAGCACTTGTTTACCCACAAAATCCGCATTTAACTGCTCAATCCAACCATCAAATTTAAGATTAATATCAGTGAGTTTAGTTTCATCATAAGTCACTATCGCACTCGCTTGCAGTGTTTTAATCATCTGAATACAAGTGACTTCTTCTGTGCGCACGCCGATTAATTGGCGGCGGTATGCGTCAATAGTGAACGTTTTCGCTGATAATTTGCTTGAGCGTTTTGCCTTGTTTTTCGCGGCTGCAAAAGTACTCGGTGTTGCTGATGAGAAAGTTAGCCCCTTACGGCTGGTACTCATATCAAAACTAATCTCAGCCTGACCTTGTGCGCCAGCATCTATGTTTAAAGTTAATGGCCATGCGCCCATCATAGGCAATTTAAATTGCCCTTGATAAAGTCCCATTTGCTCATTACTTATTTCAGCGGGAGCGTACATCGTTGGCATGGACCCCATAGCGGGCATTTCTGCTACGGCTTTAATGCTGGCATTCGTGACGGGTTTGTCATCTTTATTAAGCAGTAAGATTTGAACGTGGTTATTGCCGACTTTAGGCTGTTCGGGATTAATGACGACTTGAACTTTAAACGGACCTGCGAAATAATTTTTGCCGATATTTTGCACCTTAGGTTTGTTATCTGACTTAGGGCTAGACAATAGCAACAGTCCCGCTAAAACACCGATAAAGATGAATAACAGTAAAAGTTTATAAATGGCTTTCATACTTGAACTCATGATTCTAAGAAAATGCGTCGTTCCTGTATGCTCTTAGCAGGAATCTTTGTGACCGCAGAAGATCCCCGCTAAGAGCATGCGAGGATGACGAGAATAACAGCATTTATTTATTGGGGTTGGTATTATTGATTTGGAAGGTTGCAGATAAAGGAGCAAAACTACCGATGGCACTTTCAAGTTCGGCGAGTCGTTTATAGCTATTAGTCAATGCTTGTTCTACTTGTAATTGGGTGTGTAGCTGATTTTTTTCGCTATTAATCAGCGTGAGGAAGTCACCTTTCCCTGCTTGATAATCAGACCGTGCTGTTTGTACAGATTCCTTTGCTAGAGGGAGTAGCTTATCTTTATATAAGCCTAATATATGCTGGCTTTCATGCACTCGATCATAAGCGATTTGAACTTCTTCTTTCAGCTGAGCGATAAAATCAACACGCGTCCATTCTGCTTGTTTGTTTAGTGCAAGTGCCTCACTTTCTTCGGCCCTATGCTTGCCTTGATATAGAGGAAGGTTAAAGCCAATGCCAATGGTAAAATGCTTATCGCTGTTATCCCATAAGCTGTTATACCCCGCTTTAAGATTAATATCGGGGTAGTTATTTTTGAGTGCTAATTCAGAATTAGATTTCGCTGCTTCAATAGTGGCATTTAATGCTTTCAATTCAGGGCGATTTTGTAAGGCTTGTTCTTGCAATGTATTAATTTCTGGCAAAGCGTCGATAGTTTTTAAATCTGCTGGTTTAGCTAATGGCTTATTAGGGGATTGATTTAATAAAGTATTGATATGCGCACGAATAGTACGACTTTCACGCTTGAGACGTATCGTTTGATGTTCTAGTAACGCTATTTCGACATCCGCTTGTAATGTTTCTTGTTTGCTCGCTTCGCCTGTACTGTACCGATTTACCGAAATAGCACGAAGTTCAGTTAATAAAGTGAGTTGAGTTTTATTAATGGCAATCGCTTGATGGACAAAATACCAATCTGCAAAAAGCGCTTTGGCGATGCCTGATAGCTGTAATTGTAAAATAGCTATTTTATGTTTCTCAGCCTCGGCTTTATGGCTCGCTGTCGCATGACGTAAACCTAACTTTCCTAACCAAGGGAGTTTTTGGGAAATTTCAATCCGCTGCCCATAATTGCTTTGACTGCCGATGGTCATAGGAGCCATCGTATAGTTAAGTCGTGGATCTTCTAATGATGATATTTGATCTATGCGGGCGCTGGAGGCTTGCCATGTTGCTTGGGCGATTTCGATTTGTGGGTTTGCGCTTAATACTTTAGTGACTAGCGTTTGTGCGCTTAATGGCACGTTAGCTTGAGGAGTGACGTTTTCAGAGGCCATTAATAAGCTGGGCTGATTTAAAGACAAAAATAGCAGGATTAGCCATTTGGAGGGGTACTTAAAATTCATACGTCTTTTTACAAAAAGGGTGGGCTCTGTATTATAAGAGATAGTTATTATTTATTGTCGTAACTTCTCATTATTCACGAGCAAATACATATAAACACTCGTCATTCCCGAAGTCTACCCAGTCAAGCGTGGGCACAAGCTTTATCGGGAATCCACGTTAAACATAGATTCCTGCTAACAGCACGCAGGAATGACGGGCTGAAAAAAAAGCCTGTACCCTTTAATAATGAGAAGTTACTTATTGTCATCAAATTTACGCAATGCATAGGGCAAATAATGGTATAAATTGAAGTTCTTGTTTTAATAATAAAAAGAAGGCGAAAAATGAGCTTTAAAGTAAAGTTAACAAAATTAGTAATCAAATTAACCCCTACCAAATTGATTAAATGGGTAGCAAACATCATCCTTAAAGATATTGCGGAATTAACCGGCTTTAGCTTTGATCTCGATGCGCGCACCGCCTATGTGCAAATACAGTTGGTTGGTGAACCAGAAGCCATTGATGTTTGGCTTGAAGATTTTGCCATTATTGGCGAGCAAGAATCCTATCATTTGATCATCCATAAAGCTAAAGCTAACCGGATCTGGTTAGATAATATACTCTCGCGTATTGTAGAAAAAAAATGGAAAATCCCCGTCACTCCACAAATGACATCGTATCTTGAGTTTGCCGCAGAACTTTTTAAATCTGAAAGTTCAGATAAGAAGATCGCAGGGTAGGGCGGACTTTAGTCCGCTAAGGGGCTTTTTTACCGCAATGAATCTCGCGCAAGAAGAATAAGGCAAGTATCTTGTCAAGTTTAGTAGCTATCCGGTTTAGCTATGTTTCTGTTATTTCAAGCGGACTTGATCCCATGATATTTCCTATCTGATGCTCCACACATTAGAGAAAAATTTGGAGCATCAGAACTCCTACTTATGTTTTTAATAGCTGTTTAGGTGTGATTCCATAGTGTTTTGTAAAAGCAGCACTGAAATTACTTGGGTGGTTATAGCCAACAGCATCTGCAGCAATACCAACATGACAATGGCTTGTTTTGAGCAGGTGATAAGCTTTCTGCATCCTGATTTCTAGTAACAAGCCGTACGGTGTGTTGCTGTAGAAATAGTGAAATAATTGTTTTAATTTATAAGGATTAGTTCCTGAGCGCGTGGCTAATTCTGCTACCGATGGCGGGTTTTTATATTCATGAAACAGTATGTCTCTGGCTGAAACTGCGATCACTTGATCTGTCGGCTTGTTATATGAAATTTTACTAGGCGAATCTTTACCGGCTTGTTCAAGCTCTGCCGCCAGTATTGTCAGTGCCTGAGCATGAACCAATATTTGCTGAGTTGCTTGGCTATCTGTTTTACTTAACATTTGTTGAGCAGTAAATAAACTGGTGGGTGATATAGGCTGGGAGGTGATAATTTGAATAGTTTTTTTAGAAAATAGAGCTGCAAATTTATCAGCGCCAAAATATCGGCTCAACCAACTTTGCGTTACTGAAAAACGAAGCTGCAAAACCTCTTTATTCGCTTCGTAAAGGCGATGACCAGTGCTGGAATTAAATGCTGTGATCGTGGTGTAACCCTCCGAAAAAACAACCTCTTCCCCCTTTCTACCGGAAAAAAGTGAATGACCTTTTAAACCTAGGGTAACCACAAGGCGAGGCTCGACCTGTTCAATTTTACTTATAATGGACAGTTTTTTAGATGGTATACAGCTTGTTTCTATTACGCTGAGATCGTCATCAATCTTGAATATATTGGATTGCCCCAAACCGACACCAGCAGGTAAGGACTGCTGCAAGTACTGCTCCTGACGAGACAAGGGCAAGTCATCCACATTAATACTCCAATTATTTGCAGTTTTCATAAGCTGTGACATCAAACTCCACCCTTTTACATAAGAAAAAATACTTCTGCCATACGAATGCGCGAGGCAACTGATTTTATTTGCCTGTAATATTTATTTTACTCAGCATTCATATCTTTTCTTCGATACGGATGCTGATTATACGCACTTTAGAGGAGTTGTTCGGTTCCTAGAATCTAAATTGATGCTTTAGCACTAGAAAAATTTTGGAGAAGTAAAAAATGAATAATAAACATCCGCTATCCAGTTTTAAATACGTTTTTACTGCACTATTCTTATCTCAGGGAATAAGTAGTAATGCAATCGCAGATGATCAAACTTATCGTTGTCGAATATTTAAAGCTGATAGGGTTTTTGATGGCTATAATTTACTGCGTAATGCGGCAGTTATGATAAGAGGCGACAAAGTGGTGGAGGTTACAGCACAGGATTCGGCTTCTGAAGGTTGCGGTAAAACAATTGACTTAGGCGATGCAACAATTTTACCGGGATTTATTGAATCGCATGCTCACATCACCTATCAAAACGTTTCAGCGGATACGGTTTTGAAACATGGAGTAACCACTGTACGCGATACTGGTGGACCTTTACGGGAAGTTACTGGCGGCACAGGAGAGCTTCGTTTGTTAAGTGCCGGCCCCATTATTCAGGCGTCTGGTGGTTATCCGAGTAACTTATTTGGGGGCGGTGATGGTGGACATCATGGTAGTGATATTATTTCTACAACAGCAGATAGCCCAAAAGAAGGTCGTCACCTTGTTCGTCACTTAGCCGAAGCAGGCGCAGTGGTCATCAAAATAGCATTAGAAGTTGGCGGTGAGCATGGCGCTCCATGGTCAGGTGGTCACGGTCATGGTACTGGCCCTGCTACGCCTTGGCCGATTATGGATGAAACAACGGCATCAGCTATTGTTGAGGAAGCACATGATCTGGGTTTAAAAGTAACAGCCCATGTCGGTGAAAATATTGGTGTTAAACTGGCGTTGAATGCAGGTGTGGATGAGTTTGCTCATATTCCTTGTGCAGAAATTGATCTTGACTTATTAGCTAGGGCGGTTGCTCAAGGGGTGAAAATGGTAACTACGCTAGATACTTTATCCGCTTGTCACGGCATCAATTACAACACTCATGAATTGGCCGACTTAGGCGCTGAGTTTATTTATGGCTCGGAAATTGGCCATAATGATGTGCCGTGGGGCATTAATGCTGAAGAAATGCACCGTATGCTGCAACTAACTAGCGGACATGAAATAGAGTTTAATGACGTACTTAACATCTTTAAAGCGGCTACTTCTAAAGCTGGAGAGAACTTAGGTGTTGATCAATTAGGCACCTTAACGCCTAATGCTCCGGCCGATATTATTGCTGTTCGCGGCAATCCTTTCGAAAAGTTCAAGCTTCTTGAATATCCAGATTTAGTGATTTCAGGTGGCCGTATTGTTGTAAATAACTTTAGAAATTAAATGACTTAAAACCGATAACCTTGATCAGTAGCAAAAAATTACCTGATTACCCACAAGCTTCAGCTACCTTGAAAATTTTTTTAAATAAAATGAGCTGCCAGTGTAGCCGGCATGAAGTTTACGTAATCAGGAAAGGTTATCGGTTTTTATCCTACAAACAAGACTAGTAGGCACTAAAACTAAACAAGTTATTAATAGTTCCATAAGTACCTACGTAAAATTAAACTGACACTTTTTATATCAAAGTATCGTTATCGAATTAAATGTTCAGTTAGGTCATGTTCATTTTCTTGTATAGATTCAGCCTTCTCCAGTACGGATTTAGGCTTTAGGAATATTTGCGACAGAACCTTTTATAATGGTAAGCGAGCACACTCTAAATCAGGATATTGAACGTGAGGCTCATAAGATTTCAGTTTAAAAAGTTGGCCTGGTTTACTTGGTCATTACACTTCGATAAACGTATTAAATTATAATAGCTTGATAATTTGGCTAAACCAGTCCTTAATGATAAGTCAATGACTGTCAAAAAATAATTATTTATTATTATGTTTAAGCGATTTAATAACTCTATAATTATAGTGTTCACATTTTTTATTTCTGTCGTAATATCCATTGCTTTAATCTTTTTTTTCGCAGAATATAACCTGCAACAAAAGCGCTTATCCGTTCAAAAGCTTTCCAGTAGTTATGTTAGTTTAATTAGAAACAATGTTTTTCAGGCGATCTCAGCGACCTATCCTCTGGCTGCATTGATTCGCACACAAAATGGCGATGTAACGGGGTTTACAGAACTGGCTACGGAAATGCTACCCTTATATCCTGGTGCAGCTGCCTTACAGCTGCAACCTGATGGTATTCTTAAATATGTTGTGCCATTAAAAGGTAATGAAGGTTCTATTGGACATAATCTGCTGCTTAATCCAGAGCGAACCAAAGAAGCTTTTCTTGCAAGGGATACAGGGAAGTTAACACTTGCAGGCCCTTTTAATTTGGTTCAAGGCGGGGTAGGAGCCGCCGCTCGCCTACCTATATTTTTACAAAACGCACAAGGTGAAAAATCATTTTGGGGGTTCTCAACCGTT
>CBDVDU010000118.1:0-7325 GCA_965372825.1 uncultured Gammaproteobacteria bacterium
TTAAGTCAACAGCATTGCCTCTACCCCACCCCACACAAGTAAAACATCTAAATATTGGCAAAAAATGGAGAGTTAAAAGCCAAGACCCAATGCGACACCATATTGAAGATCATTTTTATTTTTTTCTTCTACCTGCGTCATATCATATTCATTATGTATATTGAATTTAATGGCTAAGCCCTTAAAAAAATCTAAATCATGCTGCCACGCTATATTCGTCACGTTTCTGATTTTGCCATCATCTGTTACTCGAGAATAAATATAATTGGAAAGAGTAAATACTTGCCCATCTGATATATTCCAAAGTAAATCAGCACCAACCGTGACTTCAAAATCTTGAGTATTATCTCTGTCTTTATAAATAACAGGATCTGTACCTGCAACTTCTTCATTACCACCAAATTCAAAAACACCTGTTCCACCCATTCTTCCGGATAATGTCCAGTCATCATTTTTAATAAACTGGTATCCCGGACCGACACTTAACTGAACACGATGCCTCCAGTCTTTATTTTCATCCCAATCATAGATCACGGCGGCAGAAGCAAACCAATTCGTATCTTTAAAAAACCAGTCTTTAAGCAAACTGGCATTGGCTTTATTTGTTGTTGACTCACTATCTTGTGAATTAGTTAAGTAATAACTTTTAAAGTCCCACTTATCTTTATCATCTTCATATCCCGCAGCAAAGCCAGCTCGGAAATTGAAATTTTCAGAGGGTCCCGATGAACCGTTCATCCCTAAATCAAAACTACTATCCCAACCCCTAAACCATCCTGTCCCCATAAAGCCAACATTCGGCTTTTCACCGTTTGCAAGCTTAAGGTTATCTTCAGCCACTACAACTTGTTGCTCAGCAATATTAACGTTTTCCTCAGCAACTTCAACTGTGGCATCAGCGTCAAAAAGCCCTAGTTCTTCAGCCACGCTTTTTTCCCCTACTTGCGCAACCTCTGCCTTAGCAAGATCAACCTTAGATTGAGCATCTAAGAGCTGTGCTTCAGCCACAATGACATCTTTAGTTACTTTAAGTTCATTTTCAGCGTCCTTAACTTCTTCTGTAGCCGTTGTGAAATTCTTTCCTGCTAAAATAAGTTTTTCTTCTGCATCAGCACGATTAGTCGCTGTCGCCTTATCCAGCGATTCTTTAGCCGCTAAAAGTTCTGATTCAGCAACGCTAGCTTTATCTTTAGCATATATAACTTTTTCTTCAGCCAATTTTACTTTTTTATGGTCATTAAGCTCTGCTTCAGTTAGCTTTTTTAAGCTTTCAAGATTTATAGTTTGTAAATTGCTAATGTTTGCTTTATCAACAGTTTGCTCACCCAATATAGAGTCAAAAAAGGTAAGTGTCTTATCTGTTTGATAAACTAATTCAACTTCTAAAGTATTGCCATTAGTCAATTGTATAGGCTGTGCAAAAGACACTGTAGAGACGAGTAAAGTACTACAGAAAAACGTGAGTTGTTTGTTATTCATAGGGGTTATAAGATGTTAAAAAATTACTGTTCGCCCTGCGTAGAAAAACTAGAATGACTTAATACACGTTCTGCTAAACGTGAAAAAGGCATACTTTGTATCCATACAGAACCCGTTCCTTTTAAAGTCGCTAAAACCATGCCTTCACCGCCGAAGAACATACTTTTTAAGCCACCACTTAATTGAATGTCATAGTCAATATCACCACTGAAACCGACTAAACACCCAGTATCTAAGCGCAGAGTTTCATTATTTAATTGTTTGCGTATCACAGTACCGCCAGCATGTATAAAAGCCATACCATCGCCACGTAAACGCTGCAAAATAAAGCCTTCACCGCCGAAAAATCCGCTACCTAAGCGTTTCTGAAAAGCAATATCCACTTGTGTACCTAAAGCAGCGGCAAGAAAAGCATCTTTTTGACAGGTAACTTCTTCACCCAGCTCAGCTAAATTTAAAGGAATAATGGAACCTGGATAGGGTGCTGAAAAAGCCACTTTGCGCTTTTGGCTACCTTCATTGCTAAAGTGAGTTAGAAATACTGACTCACCCGTTAACATCCGCTTGCCCATGCCCAACAAAGACCCCATTAAACCTTGAGCTGAGCCATCACCCATTTTGGCTTCAAAAGTAATATCTTGCTCCAAGTAGGTCATCGCGCCCGCTTCGGCAATCACTGTTTCATTAGGATCCAGTTCCACTTCGACCATTTGTATATCGTGGCCTATAATTTCATAATCAAGTTCGTGACAACGCATGGGGTTAATCCTTTGTGACTAATAATTCGATTAAGATTTGCTCATAAATCTTAGTTAAGATTTCCAGATCTTCAAGCCCAACATTTTCATTAAGCTTATGAATACTTTCATTCAGTGGCCCCAATTCGATCACCTCAGCACCTGTCGGCGCAATAAAACGACCATCAGACGTACCACCACCGGTATCATCCAGCGTGTCATACCCCGTTACTTTTTTAATTGCGGCATGTGTCGCTTCGATTAACTCACCGCCTTCTGTTAGAAATGGATTCCCTGATAAGCGCCAAGTAATATCATAATCAAAATCAAATTGATCAAAGATAGCATGCACTCGCTGTTTAATGGTTGCTTCGTCTAATTCAGTACAAAAACGTAAATTAAATTGCAGCTCTAATTCACCGGGAATAATATTTTCCGCACCCGTACCACTATTGATATTAGATACTTGTAAACTAGTCGGCGGGAAAAAAGCATTTCCCTTATCCCATACTTCATCCGTTAGTGCTTTTAGTGCAGGCGCGAAGCTATGAATCGGATTGCTTGCGATTTCAGGGTAAGCGACATGCCCTTGAATGCCTTTAACTTCAAGTTTGGCACACAAAGAACCTCGTCTGCCAACGCGAATCACATCCGCGATTTTCTTATCGCTAGACGGCTCGCCGACTAAACACCAATCAATTTTCTCATTCCGCTGCTCTAAAACTTCGACAACTTTAACCACGCCATTAGTCGCTGGCCCTTCTTCATCACTCGTGATCATCATGGCTATGGTGCCATTATGCTCTGGATACCGAGCTATAAAGCGCTCTAATGCCGTCACAAAACAAGCAATACCCCCTTTCATATCAGCTGCGCCACGACCATATAAGCGGCCATCACGAATAGTCGGCTCAAATGGCGGTGAATCCCAACGCTCTAATGGCCCTGTAGGTACGACATCGGTATGCCCTAAAAAAACAAATAAAGGTTTTGCTTCACCACGCTTTAGCCACAGATTTTTAGTGTCATTAAAATCCAGTTGCTCAGCCTTAAAACCTATTGTCTCTAAACGCTGAGTTAATAAATCTTGGCAACCCGCATCTTCAGGCGTAACCGAAGCACGACTAATAAGGTCTTTCAGTAAATCTAAAGTTTCGCTCATAATAAAGTTTGATAATTCTCTGCGTTAAAACCAATAAACAGTTGCTCGCCAGCCACTAAAACCGGACGTTTAATTAAAGTAAGATTTGCTAACATCAATACTGCTGCTTTTTCAGCATTTAAATCTGCCTTTTGCCCCTCATCGACTTGCCGCCAACTGGTGCTACGTTTATTGAGTACACTTTCCCAACCTGCGCGCTCAATAAATATCTGTAGTTGCTCGGGCGTTAAACCATCAATACGAAAATCATGAAATTGATATTCAACGTTATGTTTATCTAACCATTGACGCGCTTTTTTCACACTATCGCAATTTTTTATACCGTATAAAATACAGGAGATCTTTTCAGTCATTAGAATATTAAATTCGCTAGGTCAATTTCACAACTTTAGTAGGGCGGCGCTTCAGCCCGCTTATTAAACACAAGTGTCCACACTAGAAAAGGCTATTTGTAGATATCGGGTGTGATTAAAAGTGCGGGGAAACAAGTAAAATCAATAGCATACAAAAATCGAACTCATCAATTTAGAAGTATAACTATTTGATTTTGTTAGATGGTAAAAATATGCTTTTGAAAATCCCCGCACTTTTAATCGCACCCGTAGATATCTCTGCATATAAAAAGGCGGGCTAAAGCACCGCCCTACGTTTTACAATGGATGCGTCAACAACTCATCCAATGCCGGTAATTCTTTATCTTGTTTACGGCAAGATTTATAGAACTCAATAAACTCCATAAACGCTTGCTCTAAATCATCTAAAATCCCTTCTTCGTTTTCACGCTCTTCAGGCAAAACATCAGAAGATTCTAGGTAATCTTTTTGCAGTGCAATTTCAGCATCGATAGAAAGAATGGCGTAAATAATGGCATTACTAGATAGTGAATCTGGCATAGGGGGGGTTCCTAAATAATAAAAAAGCCGAACTAGCGATAAACTAGTTCGACACTAATAAACCGTAAGTTGGGTTAGCTTATCAAGCAAAGCGTAGATAACGTAACCCAACACAACTCACACATATGTCGGGTTACATTTTTATTGCTTCGCAAAAAAATCTAACCCAACCTACGCATTTAAAACTTAATCACGTAATAATTCGTTAATACCTGTTTTGCTACGTGTTTTTTCATCTGCGTGTTTAATAATAACAGCACAATACAAGCTATGTGTTCCGTCTTTTGATGGCAAGTTACCAGAAACAACCACAGAGCCTGCTGGAATACGACCGTAAGTGATTTCACCGGTCATACGGTTAAAGATTTTAGTACTTTGACCAATATAAACACCCATAGAAATAACCGAGCCTTCTTCAACCACGACACCTTCTACGACTTCAGAACGCGCACCGATGAAACAGTTATCTTCAATAATAGTAGGGCCGGCTTGTAATGGCTCCAATACACCACCAATACCTACACCACCTGATAAATGCACGTTTTTACCAATTTGCGCACAAGAACCAACCGTTACCCAAGTATCAACCATCGTGCCTTCACCAACATAAGCACCGATATTGACATAAGATGGCATTAAGATCGCGCCCGGAGCGACATAAGAACCATGACGTGCAACCGCGTTAGGTACAACACGCACACCCGCTTCTGCGAAATCTTCTGGTGTGTAAGAAGCAAATTTAGTTTCTACTTTATCGTAATAACGAGAAGCACCGCCGTCCATGACGCGATTTTCATTAATTCTAAACGATAATAAAACTGCTTTTTTCAACCACTGGTTAACTACCCATTCGCCACTTGCTTTATCAGCAACACGCGCTTTACCAGAATCCAATAAGTTAATTGATTCTTTAACAGCGTTACGTACTTCATCAGAAACCGTAGCCGGTGAAATTTCAGCACGATTTTCAAAAGCTTCGTTAATAATTTTTTCTAGTTCGTTCATAATGTCTTTTCGTTTAAAGAGTTAATAAAATTTTTAATACGTTGCGCGGCTTCGATACACTCATCAACAGAGGCAACTAAAGCCAATCGCACATGATTTTTACCTGGATTAATCCCATCCACTTCACGCGATAAATAACTACCGGGCAAAACAGTGACATTTTCTTGAGCAAATAATTGTTGGGCAAATTCAGCATCATCACTACTGGTTTTCAGCCATAAATAAAAGCTTGCGGGCGACTGTTTCACTGTACACACCTCCGCTAGTATTGCCGTGGTTGCCGCAAATTTCTCACGGTAAAACTGCCTATTTTCCAAAACATGCTGCTCATCTTGCCAGCCGGCAATACTTGCATATTGAGTAGGCATAGGCATCGCACTGCCGTGATACGTCCGATATTTAAGAAACTGACCTAACACTTGTGCATCACCGGCAACAAAACCCGAACGTAAACCTGGTGCATTAGAACGCTTAGATAAGCTATGAAAAATCACACAATTTTTAAAGCTAGTATGTCCCATAGCATAAGCAGACTGCAATAAACCTTGCGGTGGATTCGCTTCGTCGTCGTAAATTTCGCTATAACACTCATCAGAAGCAATCACGAAATCATATTTTAAGGCTAGATTAATCAGCTTTTCATGGGTTGCCTGATCAATCACTGCTCCCGTCGGATTACCCGGCGAACAAATATACAATAACTGACAACGCTGCCATGCATCTTCCGGCACTTTATCAAAATCCGGCAAATACTGATTTTCTTCTAGCGTATTTAAATAATACGGCTCAGCACCTGCCAATAAAGCCGCGCCTTCATAAATCTGATAAAACGGATTAGGCATTAAAACTAAAGCATCAGCACTGCCATCAACCACACATTGCGCAAAAGCAAATAAAGCTTCACGCGTACCATTAACCGGTAAAATTTGCGTTTCGGCATTCAAAGCTTCATTTGCAATATCAAAGCGCTGAGAAATCCACTGCTTAATCGTTGCTCTTAATTCAGGTAAACCTTTCGTCGTCGGATAATTACCTAAAGTATCGATATTATCTAATATCGCAGCCTTAATAAACGCTGGCGTTGCGTGTTTTGGCTCACCAATAGATAAAGCAATATGTGCTTTATCAGCAGGCGGCGTAATCCCGCTTTTTAATTGCGCTAACTTCTCAAAAGGATAAGGATGTAATTGCGGTAAATAGGGATTCATGCAAAGGGCTTTAGTCATTTAATTAGCTGCGTATTCTATCATGAGCCTGTGCTTTTTTAAAAAACCACTCAACGAAATCTGAAAGACGTTAAAATATCTGTTTTTGCTATTATCAAACACATTCAATGCGCGCACGTTTTTTCTTCCTATTTTTCACAGTTTTCAGCTTAAACTTAGCTGTTTCCCCGACACTATTTGCGCATGCAGGCGTTGACCATGGTGACAATTGCTTTGTCGACATCGGTGGTTTTACATTACGTTTAGGCGGTTTTCAAGCAGAAGACAAAATAGGTGGCGGCAAACACTTTTGCCACATACTTCCCGCGACCGGCACGGTTATTTTTACTTTTGAAGAAGATGTTGTCGCGCAACTTAATAAAAAAATGAACTTAAAGTTTTTAGCGGCTGACTCTTATGCAGACCTGATCTTTAATTATGCTAACGCCTTTAATCAAACCTTAGCTCAAGTGTCAGATGCGGCGGCCATTCAATATGATTTTCCAGAAGCTGGCCTGTACGCACTAGAAGTCTCATTGGAATCCGATGAATTAGAACCCAGCACCAACAACACACAACGCTTTCTATTTTTAGTCGGCTTCCCAATCATTAAAATGCTGGTATTTACCGCTTTGGGGTTTTTATTGATGCTCGGATTTGTATTACTCGGTCAGTTAAAGTCAGGTGTGAAACCTAGAAATTTATAACTGCACATTATTCACCGCCGCGGATGGGCAGCTCTTTGTTACCCGCCAAACAATGCAACACAAGGTTTTTCATCATTGAGCGCGTAGGGTGGAATAGCGCTAGCGTTTTCCACCATCGAAAGCAACCTAAGCCATCA
>CBDVDU010000119.1:0-7315 GCA_965372825.1 uncultured Gammaproteobacteria bacterium
GTGGTACGCTAATCGAGGCGACATACCAAGCACAATTCGCAATCAATGAGCGTGTCTGTTGGATGATTCAATCAGAAAATATTTTATTGCATAGGCGCGGCCGCCCCTCTAACGGTAACAAGGAAAACCCGCTGCAAGGTCAAATCACTGAGTATATGGAAAGCAGCGGCTTAGCTCACTTACGAGTACAAGTCGACAAGCAACTAGACATTACCATTAGCATTAATGTACCGCTACATGTCGCCAAACGTAATGCTCTGGGGTTACATGAAGAAATTGGTCTTTCATTACTCAGTGAAGGAATACATTTAATGCCTTACCAGGCTTTGCGCAGTGAAAGTTGATTTCTAACTTGGTAATGTAATACCAATCCCAATAAATAATGACTGTAATAGTCGTCATTCCCGAAGTCTTTAATCGGGAATCCATTTGTACACTATAGATTCCTGCTAAAAGCATGCAGGAATGACGGTTTTTCTGGGTTATATTGAGTTTAAATGTGAATATATTGTGATTGGTATAACATCGAGAAAAGAGTCAATAAAAACAGCAAGACAATTACTGCACTAAGAATTCTGTAAAAAATAGGTCTCTTAAGCCATCGCTATTTTTTGCATGTTTTTCCAGCGTACCTTTAACTACTTTTAACGCGTCTTTACGTAGCGCTTCACGTTGCTCCATTGTCTGTAAACTAGCAGCAGCTTTACCACTAAAGAGCATAATCAAGCCATGACGTATTGCAGGAAAATGTTTTTTTACTTTTTCTATCGGCTTATCACCTTCGACCATCAGCTGAACATCTACACGTAAATACTTTTTCGGCTCTGCCAAATTAACTGTAAATTTAGGCTTTAGTTCTAAATATTCCACTACCGCCTCAGTAGTTTCATCCTCTCCTGCTGTTGCATAATTAGGAATGAACAATAAACTTAGTAATAATAAAAAAATACGCACACTAATTCTCCATTTTTGTACAACGACCCTAGCTTTAAAACTCTAGAGCTTAATTATAAACCTTATAAACAGCTAAGGAATGCACATTCAATAAAACCCGAAACTTTAGGTTAAATAGCACTGCCAGTCCTCAAAGGACTGGCAGTGCTTTCAGATATTATTGAATTTTACTTCCTAAAGACTCTTATGTAGCTTACCCCTACATAAGAATAAAGGCGCAACACCTCACACCTTACTTAAAGTATTCACCAATACATCTTGGTAATAACGTACCCGGTCTATATATTTAACCGGCTCCGCACCTCTTGCATAACCATATTTCAGGTTCTTGTAATATTGTTTTTGGCTTAATAAGGGTAACACCACTTTCATATCATGCCAGGTACTAGGGCTTTTACCCAGCTGCCTTGCTAACGCTCGAGCATCAAGTAAATGCGCAAAGCCGACATTATATGCGGCTAAAGCAAACCAGATACGATCAGCATCAGCCACATCTTCAGGGATTCTTTTCAGCATTTTATCTAGGTATTTAGCGCCACCTTTAATACTTTGCATTGGGTCGATACGCTTAATAACCCCCATTGCTTTAGCGGTATTTTGAGTTAGCATCATTAGACCTCTAACACCTGTAGGGCTCCGTGCTGCTGAATTCCACCCAGACTCTTGATAAGATTGAGCGGCCAATAAAGTCCAAGGAAGTTGATATTGCTTGGCAACTGTTTTAAAAGCCGCCTTATATTTTGGCAATCTACTGGTAATTCGTTTCAGGTAAACATGGTTATTATAGTAATCAAAAATATCGGCATAGCCATAATAGCGCTCATTAATAATATTAAGCGTTGAGTTTTGTTCAATTTGGGCAAACCAGTCTGCCAGATACTGCTTAAAATAGCCTACATCAGTAGGTAGCATCCAAGCTAATTCCTGCTCTTCAGAAATAGGAAAAGCGACCATTAAATTAGGGTAATAACGACGATTAAGCGACATAATATTAGAGTCAATCACAGTACAATCAATCGCTTTATTTTCTACCTTATCTAAAACTTGTTCAGTTGATAAATCGCTAGTCACTTGCCATACTAGCTCAGGATAACTCTCCTTTAGCTCAAGTAACGACTCTTGATAACTACTTTCAGCAATAATTAATAGTGAGCGCCCGAGTAAATCACTTACCTTTTTAGGCATATTAACTTTACGGTGACAAACCACTTGCTGCTGTACTGTTTTATATCCTGGGCCAAAAGTTTGATTCAGTGCTCGGCTATCTGTTTGCGTTAAGCCTGCCGCGACAATATGCCCCTCTCCTTTGTTAATCGCTGCCATAATCTCTTCAATATTGTCATAGAGCTTATATTCCACTTCAACACTTAAAGAGTCAGCCAGCGCTTTACTTAAATCATACTCAAACCCAGCCGGCTGATCATTAGCATCAAGATAGTAAGTTGTCGGAGCATTACGCGTCAAAACAATTAACTTGCCTTGCTTACGAACATCCTTCATCACTGGATCGCTTTCACTACAAGCACTTAATAAGACAGCAGTCGCTATCAACAACAATAAATTTTTTATCATTCTAAATATCATTTTTATCTATTTTATCTGGTTAAAATGTCAGTATGTCCGTAAATAAAAGCACCTTCTTTGTAACTGTTCACAGACCCTCATAAAAATACCGTCATTCCCGAAGTATTTAATCGGGAATCTGTTTGTTGATATAGATTCCTGCTAAAGCTTGTGCCCACGCTTGACTGGGTAGCATGCAGGAATGACAAGGTATTTTGATGTTTTCTAGGGGGTGTCTGAATACTTACCCTTCTTTTGTAACCCGCCATTTTCAGTTAATCTACTCAATATTAAGCCGCTATTATCCCTGCAATCAGGGACATTTCCTACTTATTAAGCTTTGCGCTAATAAATAAAATAACGCATTTATTTCAAGATTGTTCAATTATTGAGCCGGATACGGACATAACACCGATATCAGTCATACTGACACTACCCTGAAAAGTGCAATATCCTGCCGCCAAGCACAAAGTTTGTTTATAATATTTAACACTCTCAACGTAACCGTTCACATGCCCCCTAAATTTCATATAAAAATATCGTCATCCCCGAAGTCTTTTATCGGGGATCCATGTTAAACGTAGATTCCTGCTAACAGCATGCAGGAATGACGAGCTGAAAAATAGCTTACACCCCCCTCTTAGTTCTATTTTTCATAAGGGGGCTGAACGATTTCTTCTCAACATCAGTTAGCCTATTAAAACCTTAGCTCATAGCTTATTAATATTCCTGAGACCACAGACACATTGAAAATGAAAAAACTGCTGCCTATCGGCCCTGTTATGATTGATATTGAGGGCACAAACCTTAGTCAATATGATAAAGAAAAAATTGCTCATCCCAATACTGGGGCGATTATATTATTTGCACGCAATTACAAAACCCCAGAGCAAGTGGCCGAATTAAACCAGCAAATAAAAGCCGCGAGAAAAGGACCAATACTCATTGCCGTTGATCAAGAAGGCGGTCGAGTACAACGTTTTCAAAATGGTTTCACCCGCTTACCTCCTGCCGCGGCTTATGCCGATCAACCAGAATTAACCAGCGATGCCGGCTGGTTAATGGCCGCTGAATTGCTTAGCCTCGGGATTGATTTCAGCTTTGCTCCCGTTTTAGACATTGATTGCGGCGTCAGCGAAATTATTGGCAATCGTTCATTTTCCCAAGACACAGAACAAGCTTGCCAATTGACCAGTAACTTTAGAAAAGGCATGCGTAGCGCTGGCATGGCCGCTATTGGTAAACATTTTCCAGGGCATGGCGCAGTCGCTTTAGACTCACACTTAACACTGCCAGTTGATGAGCGCGATTTTGACAGTATTTACAATAAAGATATTCTGCCATTTAAACAGCTGATTAACGAGGGCTTGGAGGGTATTATGCCAGCTCACGTTGTTTACCCAGCTGTTGATGAACTGCCTGCGGGATTCTCTACTATTTGGATAACAGAAATCTTACGTAAACAATTAGGCTTTAATGGCACCGTATTTAGCGATGATTTAAGCATGGAAGGCGCAGCGATCGTAGGTGATTTTCCTGAGCGCGCAAAACTCGCCCGCCAAGCAGGCTGCGATATGATTTTAGTCTGTAATAATCCACTTGCTGCGGAGCAGGTTTTAGATGCCACACCGATAGAATACATTCCACTACGCGAACAACGACTATTAGCGATGCTTGGCAAATCAAGCCTAACGCAACAAGCGCTTAAAAATAACGAAAGATGGCAAACTATTAGCCAACAAATTAGCCAGCTGGCAGAATCTTATGTTAAATGAAATTGAACAGGTACAAAAAAACGCCCGATTACTGCATTCAGAAGCAGAGGTAGAAGCGGCCATTGATGTTATGGCAGAAAAAATCAACGCCTCATTAGCATTGCTAAACCCGATTATCTTATGTGTTATGAATGGCGGTATAGTGACTGCTGGAAAATTAATGACCAAGCTTAATTTCCCTTTAACACTTGATGCTATTAATGTCAGTCGCTACGGTAATGAAACCAGAGGAAGCACGATTAATTGGCTGCAAAAGCCCAGCAGCGACCTTAAAAATCGAGCCATACTGATTATTGACGACATTCTTGATGAAGGCATCACGCTTGAGGCTATTTATCAATATTGTCAGGAACAAGGTGCAAATCAGGTTTATAGTGCGGTTTTAATCGACAAACAAATTAATAAACCCAAACCTGTACAAGCTGACTTTATAGGGCTTTCAGTTGCCGACCATTATTTATATGGTTATGGCATGGACTACAAAGGCTACTTACGCAATGCGGCGGGCATCTATGCTTGCGCTTAAATAGCGACATCCACAAATACATACCACTATGAAAACAACGGCAATTATTGGCGGCTCAGGCCTGACCCAAATAGAATCCATTAACATCATTGATGAGCAACTTTATATAACCCCTTACGGCGACCCATCCGCAGCCTGTATTACTGGTGAACTCGAAGGGCAGAAAATTATTTTCCTCGCGCGCCACGGTAATCCACATACCATCGCGCCACACAAAATTAACTACCGCGCTAATATATGGGCATTAAAAGAAGCGGGTGCAGAACAAATTATTGCTGTTGCTGCTGTGGGTGGAATTACCCCCGAAATGCACCCCGCGCGCATTGCTATTCCCACGCAAATCATTGATTATAGCTATGGCCGTGAACACAGCTTTTTAGCGGAAGATAGCGGCCCTGTGCAGCATATTGATTTTAGTTACCCCTATGATGAAGCTTTACGCTTACAGTTAATTTCTAGCGCAAAAGCACTGCAACTAGACATACAAGCGGGAGGGATCTATGGTTGCACACAAGGGCCACGCTTAGAAACAGCGGCTGAAATTTCACGCATGGAACGTGATGGCTGTGATTTAGTCGGCATGACGGGGATGCCAGAAGCCGCACTCGCTAGAGAACTAGAAATCCCCTATGCTAACTGCTCGGTTATAGCTAATTGGGCGGCAGGAAAAACAGCCGGGGAAATCACCATGCCAGAAATCATCAAAAATTTAGAGCAGGGCATGGCCAATACCGAACAATTATTACGCCACTTTTTATTACATACCTCTTAATCAAGGAAAAGACATGACTAATAGCATGACGGCTTTTGCCAATAGTGAAATGGAATTTGAAAACCTGACCCTAAACTGCGAATTACGCTCAGTTAATCACCGTTACTGTGATATTAGCTTAAAAATTCCCGAGCGCTTTCGCTTTACTGAAGCCGATATACGTAGCGCCATCAGCAACAAACTGAAACGCGGAAAAATAGAATGCAGCCTAAGCTATAAAAAACATAACTTAGTACAACACAATGTATCTGTCGATATGCAGGCTGTTAAAGCCTTATTAGCCACCACCAAAGACATAGAGCAGCTAATGGGCTCTTCGCGCTCTATCTCCGCTCTTGAAATACTGACATTTCCCGGCATACAAGTCGAAAAAGAAAGTGATAAGGCGGCATTACAACAAGCGCTGCAACAACTACTACAAACAGCTATTGATAACTTACTAGAAGCACGTCAGCGAGAAGGTGCACAACTCAGCCACCTCATCCGTGCTCGTTGCATCAAGTTACAAAAATTTGTCGGTCAAGCGCACGCCCGCATGCCTGTTGTGTTAGATCTCTTACGCACTAAATTTAAAACACATATCGCTGAATTAGTCGCCGAACCCAACCATGAGCGCATTGAACAGGAAATGGTTTTATTAACGCAAAAATTAGATGTCGATGAAGAATTAGACCGCTTAGATACGCATATCACCGAAGTACTTCGGGTTTTAGAGCAAGACGAACCCGTCGGTCGTCGTTTAGATTTTCTTATGCAAGAAATGAATCGCGAAGCTAATACTTTAGGCTCAAAATCAGCCGACAAAGAAATGACTGCATTTTCTATAGAAATGAAAGTGCTCATAGAGCAAATGCGCGAACAAGTACAGAATATAGAGTGATGCTTTAACCAGTTCCACACAATCGCACAACCCCATTAAAGCCGCTATTTTAGCGGTTTTTTTATGCCATTCAGTTGCATGTCGCTTCATGCTATCGCATAATTAATGTGTACAAAGGCGCGTACAAAAACTCATTTTGTACATATTCTTTTGGTACACACCCACGCAGTAGGCAGAACATAAGCAAAAAGTATAAAAGATATAAAAACGCTAGAGTAAGGCACTGACAAAACCGACAAATTCAATTATTTTTAAATAATCGCCCTACTACGCACCCGCTAAGGAACGTGCATGAAATAACATCCCGAAATTATAACGCAGGATTTTTGCTTCAGATGGAATGATCTCATGAGGCGCATAGTTATTCTACGTAACGAATGAGATCATTTCAGCTGGAGTAAAAAGACAAGTTAGAAATCGGGAGTTTGTTTCATGCACGTTCCTAAAGCTACTTTTCACGAAAACACCTAGTCCGCCCACTTACAACACTATATCCTCCTTTTATAAAACCGAAAGTTAGAAAAGGTTTGAATTTGACATAACAATTTCATTATATCGAAAAACAACATCCTATTTGATATAGCGCTTGCCTTATGTCAAATAGTCGCCTAGTATTTGACATAACGGGTCAGTTAAATAAAGTTTCTGACATAAGAAACTCATAACTTGGCTACGAAGTTAAGGCGAGGCACCTTGATGACTCTCGTTCCCACGCTCCGAGGCTGTGAAAGTATTGTGCTTTTAGCCTCCCCCCTTGAGCATAGGTATCTACACAACTATTTAATATTTAAATACAATAAGTTGAAAGTTAAGATGGCTCCCTCTCCTGCTGGAGAGGGTTGGGG
>CBDVDU010000120.1:0-7311 GCA_965372825.1 uncultured Gammaproteobacteria bacterium
ATAAAACTTAGCATACAAAATGTTAAAATAATTATTCTTAAGTACTTACTTAGTAAAACAAATACGATTAAGCAAATAATTTTCTCTGAAGTTAAAAAGCTTTAATGTACTCTTTACCTAGCTAGTAGGTTTTTGGCGATAGGCTAAGCCTAATAACACAGCACCAATTGCAATAAGTGGTATAGATAAAATTTGTCCCATCGTTAACCAATCCAAGGCTAAATAGCCTAAATGCGCATCTGGCACGCGGTAAAATTCGACGATAAAACGGAATAGCCCATAGAACAAGGCAAATAATCCTGACACCGCCATAGCCGGCCTAGGTTTACTTGAGAAAATCCATAAAATTAAAAATAACGCCACACCTTCTAAAGCCGCTTCATATAATTGCGAAGGATGCCTAGCTAAAGGACCACCGCCAGGGAACACAAAAGACCAATAAACGTCAGTAGGTTTGCCCCATAACTCGGCATTAATAAAGTTGCCGATTCGACCAGCAAGCAATCCAACAGGAACAACCGGAGCAATAAAATCAGTCAGTGCCAGCATGGTACATTTTTGCTTTCTAGCAAAGATCCACATAGCGGTAATCACGCCTAATAAGCCACCATGAAATGACATGCCGCCTTGCCATACTTTAAACAGCATCACAGGATCAGCTAAAAAGCTCTCAAAATTATAAAAAAACACATAACCAAAACGTCCACCTAAAATAACACCCATCGCAGCATAGAAAATTAAATCCTCTAATGCTTCGCCTTTGATAGGGGAGTTAGGTTTGTTGACACGCTTACTTAATAAGTACCACGCCCCTGCAATACCGATTAAGTACATAAGTCCGTACCAATGAACTTTAATAGGGCCAAGGCTAATTGCTACAGGATCTATAACAGGAAAAGTTAACATAATTTTTTAGTTTTATTGTGCACAAAAAAAGGGTGAATTAACATGTTGCTAATTCACCCTATGATATCAAAACTTGAGATAAAACCTAGGAGCGTAAGCCTAGGCTTCAATTTATCTGTAACTATTGTAACTTCTCATTATTCACGGGAAAATACATATAAAAATATCGTCATTCCCGAAGTCTTTTATCGGGAATCCACGTTAAACATAGATTCCTGCTAACAGCACGCAGGAATGACGAGCTGAAAAAACAGCCTGTACCCTTTAATAATGAGAAGTTACTAACTATTTAGTGTAATACCTAGGTTCGTATAATAAGGCTCCTTCTCCTGCGGGAGAAGGTTGGGATGAGGGGGGATTTTAAAAGAATATTTTATCTCCTCACCCAACCCTCTCCAGCAAGAGAGGGCTTTAAAGTAGCATGCCATTTTATGCTGAAAGTTACATTTATCTTTTTAAACGTCTAAATTAGAAACCTCTAAAGCATTTTTAACAATAAAGTCACGGCGCGGTTCAACCACGTCACCCATTAATGTGGTAAAGACTTCATCAGCAGCAATTGCATCAGCAACGGTAACTTGCAGTAAAACCCGCGCATTAACATCTAACGTTGTTTCAAATAACTGCTCAGGGTTCATTTCCCCCAAACCTTTATAACGCTGGATGTGTTGGCCTTTCTTAATTTCACGCATCATCCACTCAAACGCATCTTTAAAATTACTTACCGCTTGCTTGCGTTCACCCATTTGCATATAGGATTCATCACTGAATAAATCAAGGGTGTTGTCTGTATAAGTAGCAATTTTTCTATAATCATTACTGTTAAAAAAGATCGCTTCCAGAATAACTGTTTTTTCCACACCATGCGTTTTCTTATGGATGGTCAAGGTATAGTCTTGCTCATTACGATAAGCTAATTCAAGTTTATACGTTGCTTCAGCGGCAGCATTTAATCGCTGCTCTAACACACTAAACCATTCTGTTAATTGCCCCAGATCTTTTTGCGCGTCTTTAGTCAGTGGCGATACATGTGTCAGCATTTGTAAGAAGTCAGTATCGTAGCGTCGCCCCATACGGCTAATAATACTTTCTACACTCAGTAATTCATTTGCCAAAGATTCTAAACCAAGCCCTTTAATTGCTGGTGTTTCTGGATTACTAATTAATTGTGTTTTTTCTAATGCTAATTGAATTAAGTAAGCATTCAACTCCTCATCATCTTTTACATAGCGCTCTTGTTTACCTTTTTTCACTTTATACAAAGGCGGTTGTGCAATATAAATATGCCCTCGGTCAATTAGCTCCGGCATTTGGCGATAGAAGAAAGTGAGTAACAAAGTTCTAATATGCGAACCATCGACATCCGCATCGGTCATGATAATAATGCGGTGGTAACGTAATTTTTCTGGATCATATTCATCTTTACCGATACCGCAGCCTAAAGCTGTAATCAGCGTACCGACTTCTTCGGATGAAATCATACGATCAAAACGTGCACGCTCAACATTCAGGATTTTCCCTTTCAAAGGTAAAATCGCTTGCGTGCGACGATCTCTACCTTGTTTGGCAGAACCACCGGCTGAGTCTCCTTCCACAATAAATATTTCAGAAAGGGCAGGGTCTTTTTCTTGGCAATCGGCTAATTTACCCGGTAAGCCAGCAATATCTAGCGTAGTTTTACGACGTGTTAATTCACGAGCTTTACGAGCCGCATCTCTAGCTCGTGCTGCTTCGATAATTTTATTAACGATCGCTTTAGCAACCCCTGGCGTTTCTTGTAAAAAGTCATTTAACTTTTCATTCATCGCTGATTCAACTAAAGGTTTTACTTCAGAAGAAACGAGCTTGTCTTTAGTTTGTGATGAGAATTTTGGATCAGGTACTTTAACCGATAAAACCGCAGTAAGTCCTTCACGCGCATCATCACCCGTTGTCCCTACTTTTTCTTTTTTGGCTAAACCGTTCGCTTCGATATATTGATTAATCGTACGTGTTAATCCACCTCTAAAACCGGCTAAATGTGAACCGCCATCACGCTGAGGAATATTATTGGTATAGCAAAAGATATTTTCCTGATAAGAGTCATTCCACTGCATGGCAACTTCGACCGTGACCCCTTCTTTTTCTGTAGTGAAATAAAACACCTCAGGAAATAACGGTGTTTTATTTTTATTAAGGTGGGAAACAAAGGCTTTAATACCACCTTCAAATTCAAACACATCTTCTTTATCTGAACGTGCATCCTTTACATGAATACGTACACCTGAATTTAAAAAGGAGAGCTCACGTAAACGCTTAACTAAAATCTCATAATGAAATTCGACATCACCAAAGGTATCTGTACTGGGTAAAAAAGTAACTTGAGTTCCTTGCTTATCTGTTGCTTCCATTTTTTCTAAAGGTGCAACAGGTTCGCCGTGTTTATAAGTTTGGCGATAAACATAGCCACCTTTATAAACTTCTAAATCGAGCTTTGCTGATAAAGCATTGACCACGGAAATACCTACCCCGTGCAAACCACCCGATACTTTATAAGCATTATCATCAAACTTACCGCCCGCATGGAGTACCGTCATAATAACTTCAGCAGCAGAACGTCCTTCTTCTGGATGAATATCGACAGGAATACCACGCCCATCATCCGAAACGGTAACAGATCCATTTTCATTGATAGTGACATTAACTTCTTTACAAAATCCGGCTAAAGCTTCGTCAATTGAGTTATCAACAACTTCAAATACCATGTGATGCAAGCCGGTACCATCATCGGTATCGCCTATATACATCCCTGGTCTTTTACGTACCGCATCTAAGCCTTTTAAAACTTTAATATTGGAACTGTCGTAGTTATCCGTATTTTCACTCATGTTAAACCTTGTTGTCTGTATGTTTCACGTGAAACATCTTTATTTGCCTTTCCGTTTAATATTTCACGTGAAACATTAAACTTCTGTGACCTCACCATGTTTCACGTGAAACATTTTATATTGCCCAATTTGACTTAAATCGCCAAATTCATTCCGCTCAGTTGCTGTCATAAAAACTTGTATATCCATGCCAGCTAAGAATTCTAATAATTTTGTGCGACTAGAAAAGTCCAACTCTGCTACGGCATCATCAATTAGTACACATCCGGATCGAAAACCATTATTAAGCAGGTGTTCAATTTGAGCTAATTTTAAAGCGAGTACTAATAGCTTTAATTGCCCTCTGGAAACAAAATCTTTTGCTTTTCTCGATGCACTTAATAATTGAAAATCTGCTCTGTGTGGACCACTATGGGTAAACCCATAACGGAGATCTTTTTCTAAATCCTCGTTTAACTTATCGATCAACGAAGACTCAGCATCCCAGCCTTGAGATAACAAAAGTTCAACCGCCTCTAAATCTAAAAACTGCTCGACTATCTTTAAAAAAAAGGGGGTCAATTCTGCTAAGTATTGCTTTCGATAATTAGCCACTATTGTACCGTATTGCTGCAATTCATGGTTCCAAACATTTAACTCATTCACGCGCCGAATCTTTAATAAAGCATTGCGCTGACTTAAAGCTTTCTTAAAGTTCCGCCATGCATTTAAAAAATCAGTATGCTGATTAAAAACGCCCCAATCGATAAATTCTCGGCGTAATTGAGGCCCTGCATCTAACAGCTGATAACTCTTCGGATGAATAAGTTGCAAGGGCAGGGCATAAGCTAAATCAGCACGGGCATGTTTGGTTTCTTGATCAATACGAATTTGCACATGCTTACCATCGTGCTGAATACCCAAAGTCGATACATGCCCGCTGGTAAAAAGAACTTTACCCGAAACAATTAAATCATTGTGTGCAAAATGGATCACATTTTTAACCGTAGTAGAGCGAAATGAATTCGCCCTACCTAAGAGATGAATGGCCTCAAGTATCGAACTTTTACCACTGGCATTACTTCCGTAAATTAAATTAATTTTTGCTGCTGGCGATAAAGAAGCCTGCACTAAATTACGCACATGATAAATATCCAGCTTTTGTAAACTCATGGCCTCGAACTATAAACGCATCGGCATAACGATAAATTTATAATTCTGCTCGCTAGATTCTTCAATAAAGCAGCTACTCAAATTTTCAGCGATAGTCAGTACGGCCATCTCGGAATCCAAATTAGAAACTGCATCTAAAATATACTGAGAGTTAAACGCTATCGAAAGCGCTTCGCCTTGATACTCAATCGCTATTTCTTCATCTGCCTCTTCATGCTCAGGATTGTTAGTGCTGATTTGTAAGTTATTACCTTCTATAACAAACTCAACTCCTCTGAATTTTTCATTGGATAAAATAGACACTCGCGTTAAAGCATCTTTTAAAACCTGCTTTTGTACATGAATAGGGCTGTTAAAACTTTGCTCGAATACTTTACTAAAATCAGGATATTTAGAGTCTACTAATTTCGCTGAGAAGGTTAAGTTTTCAATCACCACACGAATATTATTTTTAGAAAACTCGACCTGAACTTCTTGTTCCGGATCATTATCTAATAAACGCGCTAACTCTAATACACCTTTACGCGGAATGATAATGCGCGATTCCATGCCCGTTTCTGTATCAATTTCTCCTTCGTAAATCGAAAGTCTATGTCCATCAGATCCAACCAGTTTTAGCTGTCGATTAAAAATCGAAAGCATAATGCCATTTAAGTAATAGCGGATATCCTGATTCGCCATACAAAAAGCTGTTTTATCCAAGGCTGTTTTAAATTGCGCTGTTTTGATCGTAAACTGACAATCCATCACCGTCATTTCAAAATTAGGATAATCATGCGCATCTAAGGTACTTAAGGAAAAACGACTGCGCCCTGACTGCACTTTTAATTTGTCATTCACTAATTCAAACTTAATATCCACAGCACTCGGTAGTGATTTGCAAATATCTAACAGCTTACGCGCAGGAATGGTAATACTGCCTTGCTGGTCATTATCGAACGCAATATTCACCACAATCTGCACTTCTAAGTCAGTCCCCGTTAGGGTCAATAGATTGTTATCCAGCTTAAATAATACGTTGGCAAGAATCGGCATCGTTTGCCTTTTCTCAATAACACTGACGATTTGCTGTAGAGGCGTTAAAAGTAGCTCTCTGTTAATTATAAATTTCATAAAAGAATCTATTATCTTAATGACGATGGTGAGTAAGGCTAAAAGCTGCTGAATAGACGTTTTTAAACGCTAAATCAGCATTTTACCCTGTTTTTGAGGTTGTGACTAAGATTGAACAGAAGAGTTGCTTAGATGCCGTTAAATGAGCTCTTTAAGTGGCAATTAAGCTAAGGGAAAAGACAAGGTAATGACAGAAATTGAGCGAAGAAGTTACAAGGTTGGGTTACATTTCCACAATCTGCTGTATGCCATTGCCAGTACCACCATTACTTAAAGTAACAAAACCAGAACCATCATTAAATGCATAAAAAACAGAGTACTTATGAAGTACTTCTTTGAGTGATTCTAGTTCATTAGGAGCTGTAAGCTCAACAACCCAAATACCAGCAAGTAGGGTGGAATAGCGTTAGCGTTTTCCACCACCAGCGGCAAGCAATATGCCGGAAAACGCTACGCTATTCCAGCCTACGTATACAACTTACGAGTTGCCAGCGGTCGACAAGGATTTTTTGTTAGCCACTTAGAATTCGTGCTCTTTAACAATGAACGCTGATGATTTTGAGTGATCGATGAAGTTTCCTTCATCTTCTAGCAATGCAGCTCCCAATTTCTGACCCTCTGGAGAACTCATTCCCTCCATCAGTGCTTCTTCTGATTCAAACCAAACCTCGGCGACACCATCATATTCAGGTAGCATTCCTCTGGAGGTTCTTAGGCCTTCATTCAATGGTGTGTCTAATGTATGTGATTGCACATATTTTTTTGCACCCATCGCATCAGCATTGCTCATGAAGAATGGGCCATGATTATTCATCCAATAATCTTTGAATTCTTCGCGGGTCATACTTGGGTGTCTTGTTATGCACATAACGAACTTGATCATCTTTCTGTACTCCTCAATTTGCTGGTTGTTGTGTGTATCTAACACCCAGCATGGGCGTGGACTAATGAGATGAAAGTCCTCTGTAGGAGAGCCTACCTCATTCATTTATATTTTGAATAAGTATAACTATTAGCCGACGGCAGCGAAGTAGTTGGGTTAGATTATCTAGCGAAGCGCAGATAACGTAACCCAATGACTCTGTAATAGCATTAATGAGGCCAGCAAGTAGGGTGCGTTTTCCAGTATTAGCAAGCCAGCGGAAAACGCTATGCTATTCCAGCCTACGTATACGGCTTACAAGTTCACATAGACCGTTTGCTTATTCCACTATGAATAATAACCATTGATTTTTGCATTCCAGGTGACGATTGCCGGGGTATCATGATAAGC
>CBDVDU010000121.1:0-7284 GCA_965372825.1 uncultured Gammaproteobacteria bacterium
TAAACGCAGCAAAATCTGAATTCTTTTTATGTAATAGCGGCATAAACCCAGATTTAGCTAACTCCGCTTCACGACGATCGGTAATAGCAATTTCAGTCGGGCATTTCATATCCACACCACCATCATCAGTAGGGAATGTATGTACAGGTAAACCTTCTACTGCTCCACCTGATTCAATCCCTCTAATTTGAGAGCACCAACCATAGAGTTTAAACGAGCGATTGATATTGGTTGCCATTGCATAGGCAGCATTTGACCAAGTGTAATTACTACTATTAGCCGCTTCTGTATCTTCTTCAAAATCAAACTCTTCTACAGGATCTGTTGCCGCCCCATAAGGTAGCCGAGAAAGAAAACGAGGCATCGCTAAACCCAAGTATTTTGAATCATCAGATTCTCGTAGAGAACGCCATGAGGCATATTCAGGTGTAGAGAAAATTTTAGTTAAATCTCTTGGGTTAGCAAGTTCGCTCCACGAATCCATTTGCAAGGTGCTAGGGGCAAGGCCTGTGATAAATGGGGCATGAGACGCTGCAGAGATTTTTGATATTTGCGTTAATAACTCAACGTCTTTTGGTGAATGATCAAAATGGTAATCACCGACCAAACAACCGAAAGGCTCACCACCGAAAGACCCGTATTCTTCTTCATAAAGCTTTTTAAATAAGGGGCTTTGATCCCAAGCTGTACCTTTGAATTTTTTTAATGTCTTACCTAGGTCATTTTTGGAGATATTTAAAACCCTGATTTTGAGCATCTCATCTGTTTCGGTATTATTTACCAAATGATGTAAACCCCGCCATGCGCCTTCCAGTTTTTGAAAGTTATCATGATGCATGATCAAGTTAACTTGCTCACTCAGCTTTTGATCAATATTAGCAATCACTGCTTGAATTGAATTTAAGGCATCATCTGATACGATGGTTGCATCTTTTAAGACAAATTCTGCAAGGGTAGCGACTGCATTTTCAACATCTTCCTTTGCTCTTTCAGATTTAGGTTTAAATTCCTTATTTAATAAGGAAGAAAAATCACTTCCCTCAGCTACTTGACCTTCCGCCTGCTCTACTGCACTTTCTAATTCTGCCATTTTATTCTCCCTCACCTTTTTCATCACTTGCAGGCACATCATCCTCAGGCTTTGGAGCCGATACCAATGATTGCAATAAAGTTGGGTCACTGATTGCATTTGCAATTAGCTCTTCTGCTCCGGTTTTACCATCCATATAAGTCATTAAATTAGATAGCTGAGTTCTAGCATCAAGCAACTGTTTTAAACCATCAACCTTACTTGCTACAGCAGCAGGTGAAAAATCGTCCATACTATCAAAAGTAATATCAACGCTTAAATTACCTTCGCCTGTTAAAGTGTTGGGTACATTAAATGCTGTTCTTGGCTTCATGGCTTTTAAGCGGTCATCGAAATTATCGACATCAATTTCTAGCATTTTACGCTCACCTACTGGCGCTAAAGGGTCAGCTGGCTGCCCTGATAAATCTGCCATTACTCCCATAACAAAAGGTAACTGAACTTTCTTTTCTGCACCATAAAGCTCAACATCATATTCAATTTGAACTCTAGGGGCACGATTGCGTGCAATAAACTTCTGACTACTTTCGGCCATGTTCTTTCCTCATTAAATTGATTATATTTTACTTACCAAAAATTATTATTCGTTATTACTTGATCCACCACGCAGAACCTCAACTTGCTCAACGCCATTAGGTGCCATATCTTGCAAAACTTCCATAAAACTCTTACCTACCAAACGAGTTACCCTTTCTAATAGTAAAGGGATTGGGCTAGAGGGTTCATTTTTTTTATAATAGTCTGCAATCAAATTCAAGGCATTTATAACATCTTGATTGTTATTTATTCCGGGTAAGGTAACGGCTTTAACTGGTTGTTGTGCTGTTGCCTGCTCTGCACTTGCATCAGAAGGCTCTACATCGTCACTAGTATCTTCAGTTAACCCCAACCTTTCAAGTTGTTGATTAAGTATAGTGCTAATTTCTTTAAGCAATGCACTCAATTCAGAAAAACTAGCGGCATTATTAACACCCACTTGTTCGGTAATAAAAGATTCCATTTGCTTTAAATCTTGCAATGCGCCAGCAACTGCATTCGCTGTTGCTTGAAGTGTTTCACTTGCGCACTCTTGAAAAGCTGCTTCGATTACTGCTAATTGTGGCAGTTTGTCTTTATCTTCTGATTCTGCAGCGCTAACACTGCCATTAGCAATTTGAATGTCGCGTAAATTAAAACGCCCTAACGCTTTAGATTCAACAAGAGGAATTTTATGTAATGGTTTTAAAAAAGTATCAAAATCACATAGCGACATTAAAACATTAATGCGCTCTGTCGGGTCATTATCATCATCAGGGTCTAATTGAGGGTGAATTTTATTCCAGTGCGATTCAATAGCACTTTTTAATAAATGCATACCATCAGCCAAACCTAAAATACCCTCAGTTGCAGTTAAGGCACGTAGGTAATTAACAAATATGCGTAAATCACGCGTTCTAGTCAGTAATTTTTCAGCTTGCTTGATAACTTCACGCCAATTAGGCGGCTCAGCTTCAATAACTGAATCGCCCATGATTTGCTCTTCTTTTCCCTGAACTTCCTGCTCAAAGGCAATAAATTCAGCATCATATTCAAGGTCAACACCACAAACATTATCAGGCTCTATGTCGGTTAAATAACTTTCGATATCAATTGCCACAGCAACCACTCCTTTTCTAAGAAAATATTATTTTATTTTGACCACAACAACACTTACATTATCTCTCGCACGGCTTTGCAATACGCGCTCCAGCAAAATCTCAACACTGTCATGGTACACGTTATCATTGAGTACTTGCTCTATTTCCTGAAAACTTAATTCTTTATCTAAACCATCACTACTTAATAAAAATAAATCACCAGCTTGCACTTCAAAAACCTGACAGTCTATTTCTAACTCTTCATAAGCGCCTACCGCGCGGGTAATAACATTATTTTGCTTCAATTCAGTTGTAGAGCTGATACCTAAGAGGTTATTAATATCTTCTTGTTCACTACAATGATCAACCGTTAGCTGCTGTAATTTATGTTCACGAAGACGATATAGACGACTGTCTCCTGCCCATAAACAGGCAAAGTGCGTAGATCCGGCAAGCAATGCGACCACTGTACTACCTATAATCTGCTGACCATAAGACTTAGCGGCTAACTGCAGTAACTCTCGATTAACTAATTGCAAAGCTGCCTTCACTTCGAGAATAGCGGATTCCAAAGAAGAGAACAACTGCAATTTACTTAAGGTTTGAATGATTTTCCTACTAGCTACATCCCCAGCTTGATGACCTCCCATACCATCAGCTACAACCCATAAGCCAAGATCAGGCCGGTCTAAGATGGCATCTTCATTATATTTGCGAACCTTTCCTGGGTCTGTTCTAGCAAATGATTGCCAGCCACTATTGATTTTTCTTTGCTCAGGCGTTGCCGCAACTGCATTACAATTTATATCTTGCTCTTTTGTAATAGTATTGGGCACACTATTAGCGATTAAATTTTCTGTTTCCGGAATTTTGCACTCACCATGGAGTGTTGATGGAAAGATTTTCTGCTGCTGTAATGCCCAGCCTGTCTGCTGAAATTCTCCCGTTATCATTCCAGAATAAGCAGTCACTGGCGGCATACCACTGGCAACTAAAAAACCAGGATTTATAGTTTCTGATCCCACCGAGCACCATAAACTATGCCCTGGTGAATAGGTATTTAATAATAATGCGCTAAGACTAGGAAACATTTTATCTGCCTTTAAGCTTGAGTTCTGAAATTCAAGATAAAAGGCACTGTCAGCTTTTAATGTGTCTTGCGCTTGATTTAACGATGTATTTTTCTCCACATTCATTTCAAACGCAGCTATTCCTTTCACCATTAAATCAAACTCTTCAACCGCCAAATCATTCTCTAATTCCGATATAGCGATTGACTCCAAACCCTCAAACCAGTCGCATGCTTCAGAGAATAAGTGGATTAACGATACATCTCTAGGTACTTTACAGGCTATTGTTAATGGAAAATAGCGCCCTACTCGATCCACACTAGGCATGACAATACCCATCCATGCATCCTTGCCGACTAATCCAGGTGACAAAGCAAAGCGCCAAATAGGACTAGTTAAGTATTGATATAACCACTGCTCTCCCAAAACTTCCTGACTTGCAGCAAGAGAACTTTGTAACCAGCTATCCCACGGAGCAATAAAATCTTGCGGCAACCGACGAGAAACAAAGTCCCCCAAAGAGGGGAGCTTTCCGTAAAACCCCAATTCTAACTGTATTGGTGTTGTTAGATTCTGTTTGGACATTGAAACCCCGTTAATTCAGGCAATGAAAATGGGTTTAACACACTATTCGCACGCAGTTCATATTTTGCTGTAAATCCACCTAACTCAAAGCTAACAATCTGTGTATTGGCCGTTGACCTACTAACTTGCATCTTATCTAATAACCTAAACCACGCCCAGTCACCGTCCTCTGAGCTGCTTAATTGTTTACCCTCTAAAGTTTCAAAGCCAAAGCGCACCAAACCTGGATTCGCACCTGGCCAATTAAACCGCATAGACCGAGTAGGCCCATGACGGTAGTTAGTTTGCTGTCCTTCGAGGTTCAACCAAAACTTAGAGGCTTTGGCATCTAAATAAATGGGTTTAAGTTCAAACTGCACAGAAGGTAATTGACCCCCACCCTGAAAAAATACTCCCCTAATTTTTGCGGCGTTTTGAAATTGTTTTAATGTTGATCTGGAAATACCAACTGTCTGATTATTTTGCGCAATAACGCGCCATTGCCTACGTGTAGTATCAACAAAGGGCGCAAGATGGGCCTGAAAAAACTGATCCATCACGCCTGCTTTAGCGAAGAATCGACCAAAATCCTGTAGTGTTACACCCGTACTACTATTTTTTGCGAAAGGATAGCGCCCTTGAATACTCGACTTACACAGTAAACTAACATCAGTCCTTAATGTTCGACTCAGCTGAGCTCTAACACCCCCCATAATTAAACCTTGATTACCTGATGCTAATTCTTTAACTAGTGTTTTCATCGGCTCAGGTAAGCGTGCCGACTGTCGCTGCATTTTGGCAATAACCTCAGCACCGCCAGAACCTTGCTTCGCCATATCAACGGCTGCTGCACCACTATCTGAAGTGCTGCCAAGGTCTGCCATAGTTCCATATAAAGTACTCAAATCTGCAATAATTTGATCTATAGGGGCGTTACCTGACGCTCCTTTAATCACTTGTTCATTTAATCTAGAAAAATGCTGCTCTACTTCTTTTCCTGTTGTATCGATCAATTGCGACTCAGCACTCATACTTTTAGCAGCATTGAGTAATTTCTGCATTCTTGAGTTAGCACCAACCACTTCAGCCCCTTGCTTTAATTTATCCACTGCACTGGCATCATTGAGCATAGCAACTCGAGTTAAAGAGGTTTCCCTATCTACTGCTTCAAAAAGCTTGCGTAAAGGAGAATCATAGCCGGAAACAATTTCGAGTATTTCAACGGATTGATGAATATTAGCGGGGGTTCTAATGGTTACATTAGCTAATAAATCATCCCACTGCTTAATATAATCAGCATAATAATATTTAAATAACTTACCTTCTAATTGTTCTAAGTTTTTACCGCCAGCAAAACTATCGCTGCCTAACACCCAACGTTGTTCTACTGCTTGTTTTGCTATATCTTTGCTTTCATTCAAAAAAACTTGATGAAAGCCTTGATAGGTAAACAATCCAGGAATAACCATACCATCCAATGATCCTTTATCTGTCGCAAAGACTATTTCAGCTGACGCGCCTAATTGCTTGGTTAATACAAAATCATATTCATGACTTTGTAAAGCATCAGCTTTAATGCGCATATAAACCTGCTGCGCTAAAGGAATCGCGGTCAAAATTTGTCGAACTTCTTTGATTAAAGCCGCATCCATAGGCTGTGCAGGTAAAGTAAGCTCAAATAATGCTTCTAAATGCTGTATTAATTGTTTCTGAATATTAAGCGGAAATCGGTTCGCTAAGTCTACTTTAACCCAAGGGTTGATAATATTTATATTCGCTTTATCAGTATCACCTAGCATTAAATACACACGTAATAATTGATAAAGCACTTCTGTGTTATTTGCCTCTTCGCTTAGCATCCGTCGTTCTAAATTAGCTTTGATCAGAGGTAAAAAATGATTTTTTAACTGCTTCTCATAATTCGCTTCTGCTAAAGCTCTGAGTTCATTCCCCTGATATAAGCCAAAACCTAAGAACCATGGAGTATCGTCTGCAGGATAAACATCTCGTACAGTACGCAAAGCTGTCATTTTCTGTAGTAAATCAAGATAATCAATTACTGATTTAGAGCCCTGCTGCACTAATGCATTATAAGCAGCCGTCTTTTCAGTATATTGAGCTAATAATTGCTCATTTTGCAAATAACTATTAGTCCAAAGCCCAGTGCATAGCACAGTTAAAATTACTGCCGTGGTATAACAAGCTTGCTGCACCAATGTACGTCTTGTTTCAACTTTTTTATTTAAGCCAACCAACTCAGATTCAGCGAAAATAACATCTTTCAATAAGCGAGTAATAAAGTAACTTTTTCCTTTACCACTAAATATTGGCAAAGCAGGTCGATCTAACTTAAACGTGCTGGCCAATACACCCATCAAACGATCAATAGGCGTACCTTCTTGAGTACCACTGGTTAAATAAACACCACGTAATAAGGGCGCACTTTGATAACGATTGACGGCAAAACATTCTTCTAAAAAATGGAGCATTGGTTCTTTAAGCATTGAGATACGTGCAGGAAAACCAAAAATCAAATTACGCCTAGCCAAATCACGCTCATCTTGCATGCGCGTATTTAATCGCTGATTCAAGGAACTTAATAAAGCATCATATTCTTGATTAATTAAAGCTATATGATCACCTTCCCCCTCCTCTTGCTCTGGCAAAGTAACACCCCAGACCTGCTCTCTTTCCTCTTTACCAAAATCAGCAAAAAAATCAGTAAACCCTGCAATCAAATCCGTTTTGGTAAACAGCATATAAATAGGAATGCGAACCCCCGTACGCTCAGTAAGCTCCTCAATACGCTGTCTGATTGCCTTAGCATGCAAACTGCGCTCTTCTTCTGTCAAACGCAATAAATCAGATAAACTCATGGCGACCAAAACACCATTGAGCGGCCTTCTGGGACGATACTTTTTTAATAAATCAAGAAAGCCTAGCC
>CBDVDU010000122.1:0-7253 GCA_965372825.1 uncultured Gammaproteobacteria bacterium
TGGCTTTAGCCCGCTTTCGTGGTACGCAATAGCGGGCTAAAGCCACGCCCTACAAACGATCTTAAATCTCTTTCAAACCTAAAACATCCTGCATATCATACAATCCATTCTTTTGCGCTTCTAACCAAACAGTTGCTCTTACAGCGCCATTAGCAAAAGTCATGCGACTAGTGGCTTTATGGGTAATTTCTACACGCTCACCTTCATCAGCAAACATGACCGTATGTTCGCCAACAATATCTCCGGCACGAATCGTAGAAAAACCAATGGTTTTACGATCACGCTCGCCAGTATCTCCCTCACGCCCATAAATAGCACAATCTTTTAAATCGCGACCTAAGGTATCAGCAATGACTTCGCCCATACGTAAAGCTGTGCCTGATGGCGCATCGACTTTATGACGGTGATGCGCTTCAATCACTTCAATATCCGTATAGTCACCCATCACTTTCGCGGTCATTTCTAACAACTTTAGCGATAAGTTAACCCCTACACTCATATTAGGTGCGAGTACGATAGCAATATCTTTAGCCGCTGCTGCGATTTGTGCTTTCTGCTCTTCAGAGTAACCCGTTGTTCCAATAACAATCTGCTTGCCTGCTTTGCGACACATCTCTATATACTGCATAGACGGCTCAGGACGAGTAAAATCAATCAATACATCAAACTGATCCAGAACTTTGGATAAGTCATCTTGCACAGCAATATCAATTGCTCCTATGCCAGCTAAATCACCTGCATCTTTACCTAAAGAAGCACTACCAGGCCGAGTAACGGCAATACTTAAACTGGTTTTCTCAGCTAACTCTGCCGCTTTAATCAAGCATAAGCCCATACGCCCTGAAGCGCCAACTACTGCAACTCTTATCATCTTGATTATCCTGTTAATTTATCGATAAAGCTTTTTACTCCACCTATCCAAGTATGTTCTTGAGGGCTGTGCTTCTTGCCACCCCCCGTTAATGAATCTTGGAATTGCTTAAGCAATGCAGTTTGCTCTTTAGTTAATTTAACTGGTGTTTCAATCTGCACACGGCACATCAAGTCACCCACCGAACCACCACGCACAGGTTTTACGCCTTTACCACGCAGTCTGAATAATTTACCTGTTTGCGTTTCTGCAGGTATTTTTAATTTTACTTTACCCGTCAATGTAGGCACTTCTATTTCCCCACCTAAGCAAGCAACAGGAAAACTAATGGGCACTTCACAATACAAATTAGCGCCATCACGAGTAAAAATTGGATGGTCTTTTACTTGAATTTGTACATATAAGTCGCCAGATGGCCCGCCGTGAGCACCTGCTTCACCCTCACCACCTAGACGAATACGATCCCCAGTATCAACACCTTCAGGCACTTTAACTGATAAGGTTTTATTTTCTTGTACGCGCCCTTGCCCGTGACACTTACGGCAAGGATCTTTAATTTGTTGACCAGCACCATGACAAGTAGGACAAGTTTGCTGCACAGAGAAGAAACCCTGTTGCATTCTGACTTGGCCATGTCCTTGACAGGTTGTACAAGTCACTGGGCTAGAACCTTTTTTAGCGCCTGTGCCGCTACATTCACCACAAGTTGTCAATACTGGTACGCGAATTTTAGCTTCTGTACCACCAACGGCTTCTTCTAGGGTTAATTCTAGGTTATAACGTAAATCTGCACCACGTTGCACACTGCTACGCTGACGACCGCCGCCACCTCCACCGAAAATATCACCAAAGACGTCCCCGAAAACATCGCCAAACCCTTCAGCACCGCCACCGCCAAAACCACCGCCCCGCGAGCCATCAACACCAGCATGACCGAATTGATCGTAGGCTGAACGCTTTTGTGGGTCTGATAAAACTTCGTATGCTTCTTTCACTAATTTAAATTGTGCTTCAGCATCTTCTGGCTTGTCTTTATTTCTATCAGGATGAAATTTCATCGCCATTTTGCGATAACTTTTCTTTATCTCTGCTTCACTTGCGTTTTTATCAACACCCAGTAGCTTATAAAAATCTTGTTTTGCCATGTTTTTAGTCCGTACCCTAACTAAGTCAGGGTCTAACCCCTGCTAAAATTATTTTATAAATCCTGTCACTCGAGAGGTTTACCAAGCAAAACTCAACAGCCTCAAAGGTCAGTGACAAAAACTATTTTCATTATATTTACTTACAACAACGCCTCGTCACAGATTTTTCTGTGCCGAGGCGTGTTATCCATTATTAAAATGGCGTAAAAAACGACTTATTTTTTATCGTCGTCTTTAACTTCTTCAAACTCAGCATCAACAACGCTATCGTCGGCTTCTGCAGATGATTGCTCAGCAGAACCTTCAGGAGCGCCTTCACCTGCTGCGCCAGCTTGCTCTGCATAAGCACGCTCAGCTAATTTACCTGATAACTCAGTTAAAGCCGTTGTTTTAGCTTCGATTGCTTCTTTATCATCACCTTTAACCGCTTCTTTCAGCTCTTCAACCGCAGCTTCAATTTCAGTTTTTTCTTCTGCACTGACTTTATCACCCAAATCTTCCATTGATTTTTCAGTCGCATTCATCATGCCTTCTGCAGTATTACGTGCAGAAACTAACTCGGTGACTTTTCTATCTTCTTCAGCATGTGCTTCAGCATCTTTTACCATACGATCTACTTCTTCGTCCGATAAACCACTAGAAGCTTTAATGATAATAGATTGCTCTTTACCGGTTGCTTTATCTTTTGCCGATACATTTAATATACCGTTAGCATCAATATCAAAAGATACTTCAACTTGCGGTACACCACGGCGTGCTGGTGGAATGTCTGACAAATCAAAACGACCTAATGACTTATTGCCTGAAGAAACTTCACGTTCACCTTGTAAAACATGGATAGTTACCGCTGTTTGATTATCTTCAGCCGTTGAGAATGTTTGCGCTGCATTCGTTGGAATGGTCGTATTTTTCTCAATTAACTTAGTCATAACCCCCCCCATAGTCTCAATACCTAGAGAGAGTGGCGTTACATCTAATAATAAAACGTCTGTAACATCGCCGCCTAATACACCCGCTTGAATCGCCGCACCTAAAGCAACCGCTTCATCAGGGTTAACATCTTTACGTGGCTCTTTACCGAAAATGCTTTCTACCATTTCCTGTACTTTAGGCATACGTGATTGACCACCCACCAAAATGACATGGTCAATATCTTTTGTAGACACACCAGAATCTTTTAATGCCGTCAAACAAGGGCCTTTAGTACGTTCAATCAAATCATCAACTAAAGATTCTAATTTAGCACGTGTTAATTTAACATTTAAATGCTTAGGACCTGATGCATCTGCTGTGACATACGGTAAGTTAATATCGGTTTGCTCAGCAGAAGAAAGCTCAATTTTTGCTTTTTCAGCCGCTTCTTTTAAACGCTGTAAAGCTAATGGATCATTGTGTAAATCAATGCCATTGTCTTTTTTAAACTCACCCGCTAAGAAATCAATAATTCTTAAATCGAAATCTTCACCACCTAAGAAAGTATCACCATTCGTTGCTAATACTTCAAATTGATGCTCGCCATCAACATCTGCAATTTCAATAATTGAAATATCGAATGTACCACCACCCAAGTCATAAACCGCGATAGTAGAATCGCCAGGTGTTTGATCCATACCGAATGCTAGTGCAGCAGCAGTAGGCTCATTAATAATACGCTTTACATCAAGACCAGCAACACGACCTGCATCTTTCGTTGCTTGGCGTTGTGAATCATTAAAGTAAGCAGGAACAGTAATAACCGCTTCAGTCACTGCTTCACCTAAAAAGGCTTCAGCATCTTTTTTCATTTTCATCAAAATACGTGATGAAATTTCAGGAGCCGCCATCTTTTTACCGTGACATTCAACCCATGCATCGCCATTTTCTGCTTCAACGATTTTATAAGGCACCATTTTGATGTCTTTTTGTACTGCATCATCTTTAAATCGACGACCGATTAAACGCTTAATTGCGTATAAAGTATTTTCAGGGTTAGTTACCGCTTGACGTTTAGCAGACTGACCGACTAATACTTCATCGTCTTTCGTAAAAGCGATAATTGAAGGTGTCGTACGTGCGCCTTCGCTGTTTTCGATAACACGAGATTTACCGTTTTCTAGTACCGCTACACAAGAGTTAGTTGTACCTAAATCAATTCCAATCATTTTAGCCATTGAATGCTCCAAAAAGGTTTATAGTTTATATATTTAAAAGTTAAATCTGATATGTGGTTATAATTTTGAATTTCAAGCTTGGTCATCAACTTTTGTTGAATCTCCAGCAACGGCTTGAGAAACCACCACCATTGCAGGGCGAATTAAGCGACCATTTAATACATAGCCTTTTTGAAAAACATTAATGACTGTATTCGGCTCTGCATCAGCAGAAGGCAACATAGTCATCGCTTGATGAAATTCAGGGTTAAACGGCTGCCCCATTGGATCAATCGCTTCAATATTAAATTTAGCAAAAACTGTTTCAAACTGCTTAATAGTTAATTCGCTGCCTTCTTTTAATTTAACCACTTCAGGCGCATCGCTAGTTGCTGCCTGTATGCCTAATTCCAAAGAATCAATGACACTTAATAGTTCTTTAGCAAATTTTTCTAAGCCATATTTGTGCGCACTGTCTAAATCTTTTTGTGTGCGACGCTTCAAGTTTTCCATTTCAGCTTGAACGCGTAAGGCCTTATCCCAGTTTTCCGTAGCTTTTGCTTCTGCTTTAGCTAATTGTGCCTGTAGCTCTGTAACAGAAACTTCAGCTTCCTGAGCATCTTCCGCCTCAATCACTTCAACTTCTTCGCTATCTAATTCAGCAACTTGCTCAAGAACTTCTTCAATCAATTCGCTATCCGACTTAGACTCAGATGCATTCTGCTTATTACTCATTTATCTACTGCTCCAAAAAAGTTATGACTCATACACCAAGGTGTATTCAATAAAGATATTTTGTATCATGGGGTCGCTTACTTTGTATTCAAGGCAGCGCCTAATAATTTCGCCGTCACATCGACAAAAGGAATAATTCGTTCATAAGCCATGCGCGTAGGCCCAATAACACCTAATACACCAACGACCTCATCGTTCACGGCATAGGAAGAAGTGACCAAACTACAATGATCAAAAGCTTGATAGCCTGATTCTTCACCTATATAAATTTGTACACCATCAGCGGCCAGACACTTATCTAATAAATGAATAATGCCGCGTTTTTGACTAAAAGCATCAAACAAACCTTTTAATCTATCCATATCTGAAAGTTCAGAAAAGCCCATTAAATTCGTTTGCCCTGACAACACATAATCTTCTTCTTTACTTTCATCCTTGTTAAAAGCTAATTGCGCCATACTAACTGCATCGAGCATGCTTTGATTCATGCGCTGCTGATCTTCTTGCATTTCCTTTACAACTGCAGCGCGCACTGAGGCCAGACTTTTCCCAGAATAAATTGACGTTAAGTAATTTGCAGCTTGCTGCAATTCAGTAGCAGAAAACTTCTTAGCAGTATGAATAATACGATTATGCACTTCGTGTTCATTAGTCACAAAAATAACCAAAACACGGGCATTAGATAGAGGTAAAAATTCAATATGCCGTAAACAAACCAGCTCCTTACGTGGCAAAGTTACGATTCCTGCCATTTGCGAGGTATCAGATAAAAGCTTCGATGCCATACTCAGCAAATCATCATCTTCGCGCTTATCCAAACCTTTATGCAGCCGATCCAACTCTTGCTCGTGCAGAGGTTTGACCGTTAATAAGGTATCCACAAATAAACGATAGCCATTTACCGTAGGAACTCGCCCTGCCGATGTATGTGGCGAATGAATTAAACCTAAGTCCTCAAGATCCGCCATAACATTGCGAATCGTCGCTGGACTTAGCTTTAAATCAGAATCTTTGGATAAAACACGCGAACCTACAGGTTGACCATCGTGAATATAGCGCTCCACGAGAGTTTTTAAAAGTTGTTGCGAGCGTTCGTTTAATTCGGGTGATTTTGTCACACAAGCCTCAAAAAATAATTTAGCACTGTAGCAGTGCGAGTGCCAACATGGAAAAATATCAGGTTATGAGCAAACAAGCAAATTAATAGTTTTGGATTTTGAAAAATACCAATCTGATTTAGGAACGTGCATGAAATAACGTCCCTAAATTATAACGCAGGATTTTTGCTTCAGATGGAATGATCTCATGAGGCGCATAGTTATTCTACGTAACGAATGAGATCATTTCAGCTGGAGTAAAAAAACAAGTTAGAAATCGGGAGTTTGTTTCATGCACGTTCCTTAGTGTGGCACTTGTCAATAAACAGTCATTGATAAACATTACAAGCTTAAAATCACACCCAAGAAAATCATGAAGGAAAGGAAACTAAGCTAACCAAAAATGTTAGGCTCAATTAAATCGCATTGCGCTTGTCCTCACAAAGACTAGTGGCTATAATCATTACACTGCAACGCCCTCTTTGCAGGTCATTCCTATCTAAGGTCTGCATGAGTTTATTTAGACTCAAAACAGACTACTTTTCTTAAATAATTTATATAAAGGTGTAAAAATGACATTAACAAAAAAACTGGGTGCCGAGTTTCTTGGTACCTTTTGGCTAGTTCTTGGCGGCTGCGGTAGCGCCGTTTTAGCAGCAGGATTTCCAGATATGGGCATTGGCTTCATTGGTGTTGCTTTTGCTTTCGGACTCACCGTATTAACCATGGCATTTGCTATTGGTCATATTTCTGGTTGCCACCTTAACCCAGCTGTTTCATTTGGCCTTTGGTCTGGTGGAAGGTTTCCAACGAAAGAGCTTGGCCCTTATATAGCAGCACAAGTAATCGGCGGTATCGCTGGTGCAGCGGTGTTATATATTATCGCTTCTGGCCAGGCAGGTTTTGATGTTAGCGCTGGATTTGCATCGAATGGTTATGCAGAGCACTCACCTGGTGGTTATAGCTTAACCGCTGCACTAGTCACTGAAATCGTTATGACTTTTATGTTTTTAATGATTATTTTAGGCGCAACAGATAAACGAGCACCCCAAGGATTTGCTCCTATCGCTATTGGTCTTGGCCTTACTCTTATTCACCTCATCAGCATTCCTGTTACCAACACATCGGTGAACCCAGCACGAAGTACAGCTGTTGCTATCTTTCAGGGAGATTGGGCACTATCTCAATTATGGCTATTTTGGCTGGCTCCTATTGTAGGCGCTATTTTGGCAGGATTAGTCTATAAGTGGTTCGAACAAGAAGAGGAAACCTAAAC
>CBDVDU010000123.1:0-7204 GCA_965372825.1 uncultured Gammaproteobacteria bacterium
TAAGCCAAAATTATCTATGGATGCTTTGCGCCGACAAGTCTCCGAATTAGGCGCAAAAATACGCTACCAAAAACCCAGCAGCAACCAAAATCGAATTAAATTTGTTAATTCCGTCAGCGCACATAAATACCTTGCCTCAAATTACATTACCGACTGGCAACGTAAAGTTGAAAGTACCGGTAATCTTAATTACCCAGCTATTGCTAAACGTCCCGGTTTTTCAACTAGCTTGACCATGGATGTAGGCATAAAGCCTGATGGCAGCGTTTATAGTATTCGTATCAGAAAATCATCCGGCTACCCAGCCCTCGATAATGCAGCAAAACGCATCGTACGTGTTAGCGCCCCCTTTCCCCCTTTACCTAAAGCCTTACTACAGGAGCTCGATGTTTTAGTCATTACCCGTGTTTGGAAGTTTTCTGATGAGACAGGTTTACATACACGTTAATATCCTGAGTAGTCCACAGCTCCCCCTAAATGCATACCCTCTTACCTGCGATAAAAATCATGTTTATCCTACACAGCTCCAATAAAACGGAAAATCTGCTAGAACATTTAGCTACGATTATTGATACCGTTCCTTTAGATTCTCCCTTTACTAAAGAAGTCTTTTTAATCCAAAGCCAAGGCATGGAGCGCTGGCTATCTCAGCAATTAGCCACAAAGTTTAAGACCTTTGCTAATTTCGAATTTTTATTCCCCGGTAAATTCTTTAGCCAAATGGCTAGGCAAATTCAGCAGCAATTACAATCCGATGAATTTGCCCGTGAATTAATGGTTTGGCGTTTTGAATTAATATTACGCGAACTAAGCGAACCTGTTTTTTCACCCTTGTCTCAATACCTCAATGGCGAAAACACCGATTTAAAACGCTTTCAATTAGCCACACATTTAGCGCAAGTTTTTGATCAATATCAAATGATGCGTCCACAAATGCTCAATGCTTGGCAACAGGGTAAGTTGCTCTATTCCACTAATACCGAAAAATGGCAGCAAGCTTTATGGCTTAAATTAACGGCACAAACTGGCGAACAACACCGTGGTGCATTATGGTTACAAACCATTGCTCAATTTAATCAACTTGCTGAAGGAGCATTAAGCGAGCAATTACCCGAACGGATTTCGATTTTTGGCTTAAACACCATGCCGCCCTTGTTTATGGAATTCTTACAAGGCTTGGCTAAACATACCGATGTGCATTTTTATTTACTCAATCCAGCGCAAGCCTTTTGGGCGGATATGGTTAGTAGAAAACAAGCGGATTTAGATGAATTTGAAAACGGCCATCCTTTATTAGCTAGCTTGGGGCAACAAGGTCGAGAGTTTCAGCAAATGTTACTCGATCATGAATTTGCCGTCGAACTAGATAGTTTTGAAGAAAATGAACCTGTCGCAGCGGAACTCAACCTATTGCAACAAGTACAAAATGACATCCTAAATAACTTAAGCGAATCCACTCCTGTAGAACGCGACAATTCAATTAGCATACATTCTTGCCATTCCCGTATGCGCGAAGTGGAAGTGTTAAAAGATCAATTATTACAAACGCTAGAATCCGACCCTAACGTCGAACTACGCGATATTGTTATCATGGCCCCGGATATTCAACAATACACACCTTTTATCAGTGCGGTTTTTGATGGCATACAACACAGTATTGCTGATCGCAGTTTACGCAGTAGTAATGCCACTTTTGATGCTTACTTGCGTTTTCTACGCTTAACCCAAGGCCGTTTTGGCTGGCAAGCGGTAATGGATTTACTCAATCAAAAAGAGGTGTATCAGTGCTTTGGCTTAAACGAAGCGGATCTGGAACTGATTAGCCACTGGGTCGCCGAAACACACATACGCTGGGGGCAATCAGCCACACATAAAAAACAACTCAACTTACCTGAATCACCCGAAAATACGTGGCAAGCCGGTTTAGAGCGTTTACTAATGGGTTATGCCGTCGGTACTGAAGATGACTTTTTTGCAGGCGTTTTACCTTACAGTGAGATTGAAGGTTCCTCCGCTCAAGCTTTAGGCGGCTTACATGATTTTCTTCATTTGCTGTTTAGAGCTAGCCAAGAATTAGCCAAAGCCTACACCTTAGAGTCGTGGTCAAAACGCTTACTTTATTATGTTGACTTATTGTTTCCAGCGGAAAATATGGACGCAGCGCAACAAGCAGGCAAACAACAGATTAATGAAATCTTGCTCGAACTCAGCGGCGAACTCTCAGAACTGCATCAGCAACCCGTTTCCTTAGCCGTTATTTCAGCATGGCTAGAAGGACGTGTAGAAGAAACCAAGTCTGCCAATGGTTTCTTGCGCGGTCAGTTAACCTTTTGTTCGATGTTACCGATGCGCTCGATTCCCTTCAAAGTCATTGCTCTATTAGGTATGAATGAAGGTGAATTTCCACATATTGACCATCACCTGACCTTTGATTTACTGGGTAAAGATTTTAAACCGGGCGATCGCTCACGTCGTGCTGATGACCGTTATCAATTTCTGGAAATTCTGTTATCGGTACGTAAGCAATTGATCATTACTTATATTGGTCAATCCATCAGTGAAAATGAAAATATTCCTGCTTCAGTGATTATTCATGAATTGCTGGATATTATGCACAGTCATTATCAATTGACTGATCTGGTGATTAAACATCCCTTGCAAAGTTTTAGTGCGCGCTATTTTAGCAACAACCCCGACCTTATTAGTTACAACCAAACCGACCTAGCAACAGCTAAAGCCTTACAGCAAAATGAGCCGATAAATGAGCCTTGGTGGCAAGGTGATTTAAAACACGAAGAACAGGAAGTGATAGAAATTAATGATCTGTTTGCTTATTTCCGACACCCACAAAAACACTTCTTACAACATGGATTAAATATTCGTTTTGCACGCATTGAAGGTGAAGAACCGGAACGTGAGCCGTTTGACTTAGAAGATAGCTACCGCATTGATCATCAATGGATTGAAGCCAAACTGCATGAGCGTAATTTATCTCTGGCCAAATTAAAAGCTCAAGGTCGCTGGATTTCAGGTGAATTAGGTAAAGTTGCTTTTGAGAAAAAAGAACAGGAAATTGATCAGTTTGTGGAAAAAATTCAGGCCAAAGAAGCCGGCACCGCACTCGATCCTTTAGCTATTGATTTAAGCATAGGCCCAGTTCGTTTAGTTGGATCTTTAGCCAACAGCTACAATCATGCTAGTTTGTTTTATCGTTACTCACCGATGAAAGGTAAAGATTTTATTATCGCTTGGTTACAGCATTTAATTATCAATCGAGAGCGCGAACATATTACCCACTTAGTCAGTCAAGATGACTTTATCAGCTTTTTACCTGAACATATTCAAGGCAATGAATTAGAGCAATTTATCGCTTATTATCAAGCGGGGGAAAATCAGCCTGAGGCATTTTTTACTGAAGCCGCTTTTAGTTACGCCAAACAACAAGCTAACTTAAATAAACCCAACACTCGGGCAAAAAAATCTGCGCTAGAGGCCGCAAAAGAAATATTAAACAAGTCTCGCGACCAAAGCTATGAGCCGGAATTAAAGTTACTATATAAAAACCTAGCAGATGTCGATACCTTATTAAATACCGATTTTGAGCATTATTCCAGCACTTTACTGTTAGCTGCGTGGGAGGCTACACATGATATCTGAGCAAAATTTCAATCCGATTAGCACTGAATTAACGCAAGGCATTAATCTTTTAGAAGCCAGCGCAGGCACAGGAAAAACCTACGCGATTGCCATGTTAGCTTTGCGCTTTGTGGTCGAAGAAGAATTAAATATAGAGCAAATTTTAATCGTTACTTTTACCCGAGCTGCCACTAAAGAATTAAAAGAACGTGTTCGCGCACGATTGGTTGAAGCCAAGCAATTCTTCTCAGGACAAAGCACAAACATCGATGCCAATATTGAATTATGGGCAGAACAACTTATAGCCACTGGCGAGATTAGCGTAGAAACAGCGGTCAAGCGTTTAAATAATGCGCTATTAAGTATCGATCAAGCGGGCATATTTACCATCCACGGTTTTTGCCAACGCTTATTAAAAGAACATGCCTTAGAAAGTGGGCAGATGTTTGATGTTGAATTAAGTGATGAAGTCGCAAGTGTCCGCCAACAAATGGCCGATGATTTCTGGCGTGCGCAGATTTATCCGCGTAATGCTTGGGAAGTCTCCTTGCTTTGTCATGAATACGAAACGCCCGATGCTTTATTAAATAGCTTAGACAATGTTTCCAATACCTTAAATATATTGCCTGATGTTGAAGATTTAGATGCCCTACTCGGCACTATCAAAAAATTGGCTATCGCAGCACAAGAAAGCTTGGAAAATCAGGGCGACATATTAGCCGAGTGTGTTATCGCGGGATATTTTAAAAAACCTTATACCACTCGCTTTGCTGAAAATTATAAACAGTTAAGCCATTGGTTAAATGAAACCGTCGCAACCGACAAACACTTCAAATGCGCCTTGCCTAGTGATACTTGTTTTAAAGATTTTAGCGCCAGCACTTTAAGCAAAGAAATCCGTGTTGCCAATAAAGACCAACTCACTTTTGATAGTACGATATTTGATGCGCTCGCTCACGAGATCAATAAAGTCAGTCTAGTATTACGTCGCGCCTTAGCCCAGACTTTGCAGGAAAATTTAGATATTCGCCTGCAACAACTGAATGTTATGTCGCATGACAGTTTAATTACTCGTACCGCTGAAGCTTTATCTAATACCGGCGGTGAATTATTAATTGCCGCGATTCGCCAACAATATCGCGTTGCCCTAATTGATGAATTTCAAGATACCGATCAAACGCAATGGCATATTTTTTCACATTTATTCGCTGCCGAAGAACAGTCTCTCTATCTGATTGGTGATCCGAAACAAGCCATTTATAAATTCCGTGGCGCAGATATACACTCTTATTTATCTGCAAAAACACAAGCCAAACAACATTACACGCTGGGTCATAATTGGCGCTCTCACCCCGATTTAGTCGAAGCGATTAATCAGCTATTTCAACTCAATAGCAATCCTTTTGTTTTTGAGGATTTAAACTTTAATGCGGTCAACCCAGCTCTCAGCACAGAGCATGGCAGCTTGTATCAAAATGATACAATGTTGCCGCCTTTAGCTTTGTGGCAACTGGCCGAGAGTGAAACTAAAAGTGGTTATTGGACTTCGGGCAAAGCCGCTGAAGAATTAAAAATCGCGATTACTAATGAAATTGTTGAGCTATTAACAGGGGCAACTCAGTTAAAAATCAAAGATAAATCACGCGCATTAAAACCGGCCGATATTGCGATTTTGGTGCGTACTAATGCCCATGCAAAACTGTATCAAGACTGCTTAAAAGAAGCTGACATTCCTGCGGTATTAAATAGTAGTGAATCCGTTTTTAATAGTGCCGAAGCGAGCGATTTACATATCCTGATGCAGGCTTTAGCTCAGCCCAGCGATATGACTTTACTCAAACAAGCCCTGACTTTATCGTGGTTTTCCTTAGATGGACAAGCCTTACATAAATTACTCAGTGACGAAGTGCAATTAGGGTCTTGGCTGAATCGCTTTCAAGATTATCATTTACTATGGCAAAAAAATGGCTTTATGGCGATGATGCTACGCTTATTAAGCCAAGAAAATGTGCGCGTGCATATCGCCAAAACTCAGAATGCCGAAAGACAAATCACTAACTTGCATCACTTGCTGGAGTTAATTCAACAAGCCAGCCTTGATGATCATTTAGGTATCCATAAAACTATCTCATGGTTACGTACAGCAATTACCGAAGAAAATGCCGGTGATGAACAACAATTGCGTTTAGAAAGTGATGCCGATGCGGTGAAAATTGTCACCATGCATCGCTCAAAAGGTTTGGAATATCCTATCGTATTCTGCCCTTACCTTTGGTATAGACGCAATAAATTAGCCAGTGAAAAACATTTAATCACCTGTCATGCGCAAGGTGAAATGATTGCCGATTTAGGCTCTGATCAATTTGAGCTACATCGAAAAATTGCCATCCAAGAAGAACTCGCCGAAGATTTACGCATTTTATACGTGGCACTCACGCGCGCTAAATATCGCTGCTATCTGCCATGGATTAATGAACGCGGCGCAAGTAAGCCTAATCAATCTGCATTCGCTTATTTATTAAGTGGTGAAAAATCATTTGCTGAAATGAGTTTTGCTGAACAACAATCAAGCTTAGAGCAGTTAATCACAGATTACCCCGCGAGTTTTAGTTACCAATTAATCGATAAAGAAAACGCCTTACAAGGCAGTTACCAAGAAAGCAAAACGGAACAAAATTTATCTGCTCACACGCAAAAACGCTATTTATACAGCACTTGGCAAATGAGCAGTTATACCGCTTTATCGTATTTAAGCCTGCATGACGCGCCTGAATTACCTTTAGATAAAGCTGAAGAAACCAGCGATCCGACTCAAGGTACACAGCAAGAACCTTTAGCCTTAGCCAAAGGCGCACATACTGGTAATGTCTTGCATGACTTATTAGAAAATATTTCCTTTAGCAAATTAGCCTTCCGCGAAGACATTAGTGAGCGACGCGATAATACCTGTCAGCGCTACGGCTTAAAAGTAGAGCAGCCAGAAATCATTGATGAGCTACTTTACCAAACAGTGACGACTCCGCTTGATTTAGATGATGCAGAATTTACGCTGGCGAACCTTGATGAAAAATCTTGCCTTAAGGAAATGCCCTTCTATTTAACACTGGCTGATTTTTCCACTGAAGAAATTAATTTCCTTCTACAAGACAGTCTCGCTTATCAAGCCTTGTCAGAGAAACAAATGCAAGGCTATATGACCGGTTTTATCGATTTAATTTTCGTCTACCAAGGACGTTATTATGTATTGGATTATAAAAGTAATAGCTTGCCAGACTACCAGCCTGAAACTTTAATTCATGCCATGCGTGAACATAATTACGGCCTGCAATACTGGATTTATAGCGTCGTTTTACATCTCTATTTACAAAAGCGCTTACCCGGCTATCAGTTTGACGAACATTTTGGTGGCGTGCGCTATTTATTCTTGAGAGGTATGCAAGCCAATCAAGCAATGAGTGGTGTATTTAGCGATCTACCCGATGAAGAGCTATTGAATGAATTAGCTGATATATTTACAACAGCCTCGTAGGGCGGACTTTAGTCCGCTTGTATGCCAACCTTTAATTTA
>CBDVDU010000124.1:0-7120 GCA_965372825.1 uncultured Gammaproteobacteria bacterium
TTCTCGTCGTTATCTTCGGCAAAGGTGCCTATTAAAGCTCACTCTCAAAAAGAGTCACGTATTTATTCCAATCAACTCATGAGCTTACACACCTATGATACCCTCTATTGAAGCTAAATTTAACCACTATTATTCCCTTCACTGTAAACATTTGCTTCTTCAAGGTTTACAGCCCAAAACCATTGATGCTTATTCGCGCGCTATTCGTCGTATCGGGGCGTATTTTCAAGGGGAGCTTGATAACTTAGTCCAAGAGCAATTAGTGGATTATTTTCATGATCTTTTAAGCCGTTTATCTTGGAGTACGGTGAAATTAGACCTGTATGGTTTGAAGTTTTTTTATACGCATGTGTTACATAAATCGTGGGTTGATGTACCTATGATTAGACCGCCTCGCTGTACGCGTATTCCCGATATTGTCACGGTGGCGGAAGCTCAGCAGTTGTTTATGTCGACACGAAAACTGAGCTATCGGGTGTTTTATTTCACAATTTACAGTATGGGGTTGCGTTTAGGCGAAGGGTTAAACCTGGAAGTAGGTGATATTGATGCAACACGCATGCGGGTACATATTCGCAATGCAAAAGGCAATAAGGATCGCTTAGTGCCTTTACCTGTCAACACTTTACAGGTATTACGCAAATTCTGGGCGTTACATCGACATCCAAAGTTTATGTTTCCCAATCGTACACGAAGCTTAAAAGGTGCTTACCTGGCTGAATCACCGCTTGATCGTGGGGGCGTGCAGAAGACAATTGGGCTTGTGACTGAGGAAATGGGGCTAAAAAAAAGATTTCCTGTCATTCGCTCCGTCATAGTTACGCAACTCATCTGTTAGAAGCGGGGGTTGATTTAGTTGAGTTACAGAGGATCCTGGGGCACACCAGTTTAGTGACGACAGCTCGCTATACGCATTTGACCGATATAACGGATGAAAATGCAGAGCAACGTATTAATCAGCGCCGTAGGTTGGGTTAGCATCTTCACCGCTAACCCAACTTTTTCCGTGCAATGTGTTGGGTTACAAAAAGACGTAACCCAACCTACAGCGCTACAGTCTAGTTACTAGAGAATTTCATGTCAACACAAAAGTATGCCCATTCATAGTGTATGAATCCTACTCAGCCAAGCGTTTTTCCACTGCCAACACATTTAAAGTCGTCTTAATAATCGTATCTGGCGTTAAACTCATAGACTCAATACCGCATTCCACTAAAAACTCTGCCATTTCAGGATAATCCGAAGGGGCTTGCCCACAAATACCGGAATGCCGGCCATTTCGCTTCGCACCCTCTACTGCCATTTTAAGAAACGCTTTCACGCCAGGATCACGTTCATCAAAATCAAACGCAACGATTTGTGAATCGCGATCTACCCCTAGCGTTAATTGAGTTAAATCATTAGAGCCGATAGAAAAACCATCGAATAATTTGGCAAATTCATCAACTTGAATCACATTATTGGGAATCTCGCACATAACATAAATTTTCAAACCATTTTCGCCCTGCTTCAAACCACACTCTGCCATCTTAGCTAATACGCGCTCACCTTCATCAATCCGCCGACAGAAAGGAATCATTAAAATAACATTATTTAAACCCATCTCATCACGCACTCGCTTCATAGCAGCACATTCCAACTCAAAACCTTCTTGATAAGCAGGATGCGTATAACGCGAAGCACCACGAAAACCAATCATTGGATTTTCTTCTTTCGCTTCAAAACCACTGCCACCTAACAAAGAAGCATACTCATTACTTTTGAAATCAGACATACGAACAACTACCGGCTTAGGATAAAAAGCTGCAGCAATCGTACCCACGCCTTCCGACAAACGCTGGACAAAATAATCCGTTGGGCTGTTATAGCCCTGTACTAAATTGGCTATTTCTTGACGCTCTTTGTGGCTTTCCACCTTATCGGGATACAACAAAGCCATCGGGTGCACTTTGATATATTCAGTAATAATAAATTCCATACGCGCCAAACCAACGCCATCATTCGGTAAGAAGCTGCTTTTAAACGCTAAATCAGGATTGCCCAAATTAAGCATCAATTGCGTTTTCGGACGCGGTAATTCAGCTAAATCAGTACGCTCAACATGAAAAGGAATTTCTCCTCGATAAACAATACCGGTATCACCCGACGCACAAGAAATAGTCAGCGGTTCGCCAGTTTTTATTTGCGCGGTGGCATTATCACAACCAATAACAGCGGGAATACCTAGCTCTCGGGCAATAATCGCCGCATGACAGGTACGCCCACCTCGGTTCGTGACAATCGCCGAGGCTATTTTCATAATCGGCTCCCAATCCGGCGAGGTTGTATCCGCCACCAGCACTTCACCCGCTTTAAATTCAGATAAATTTTCTGTACTGGTTATGACATGCGCCACACCCTGAGCTATTTTTCCGCCTACCGCATGCCCTGTCGTCGCAACATCGCTACTGCCCTGCAACTTATACTCTTCCAGTACCATGCCTTGTTTTTGCGAATTCACCGTTTCCGGGCGCGCTTGCACTATATACAACTCACCATCTAAACCATCTTTGGCCCACTCCATATCCATGGGGCGATCTTCACCGGCTATCTCGCTGTACAACTGTTCAATTTTAATGGCATAGTCAGTCAAAGTCAGCGCATCCGCATCACTGAGACAAAACTGCTGACGCTCTTTAGCGGAAGTAATGACATTTTTAGTCGCTTCACGCGTTGTCCCCTGACTATAAACCATCTTGATTTTTTTAGGCCCTAATAAGCGCCGTAAAATACAGCGATGGCCTTGCATAAATGTCGGCTTATGCACATAAAATTCATCAGGATCAACCATCCCCTGCACGACGTTTTCACCTAAACCATAAGCACCCGTGATAAATACCACATCTCGAAAACCAGATTCCGTATCTAAAGAAAACATCACGCCACTGCTCGCTAAATCAGAACGCACCATTTTCATAACGCCAATGGATAAAGCGACGCTAAAATGATCAAAGCCCTGATCCATACGATAATGAATAGCACGGTCGGTAAACAAGCTAGCAAAACAGCGACGACAAGACTCTAACAACGAAGAAACACCATCAACATTCAAATAAGTATCCTGCTGCCCAGCAAAACTCGCAGTGGGTAAATCTTCAGCAGTTGCAGAACTTCTTACAGCTAAACTCAGTCCTTCGCCATACTGCTGTTGCAATTGCTGATAAGCTCTAATGATTTCATCTTGTAGGTCTTCAGGAATACCTGCGGAATAAACAATTTCTCGAGCCTTCCTACCGCACAGCGCCAAACTTGTTACATCTTGCGCCTGCAAACCATCCAGTACAGCATGCAAAGCATCCCAGCTATTGCTACTCTCGAGCATATAACGGTAAGCCTCGGCAGTAATGGCAAAGCCATTGGGCACTTGAACGCCCTGAGAACCTAGTTTCTGATACATTTCTCCCAGTGATGCATTCTTACCGCCAACCGTGGGAATATCTTCAATACCGATTTCATCGAAAAAACGAATATATTGATAACTCATACTGTCTCGCTCCTTTAAAGTGAACTGTTTATAATTCTAGTCCAATTAGTTAGTTAATACCGATAATCATTTTAGCTGCCCACTTAGGAACGAAAATTCAATAATACCCGAGTCTGACTTGTCTTTTGACTCCACGACTGCGCTAGAAAAGCAGTTGCGTAGCTGACTATGCGCCCGCTTTCCTAACACAGCCATGAAGCCAAAATCCTGCGCCATACTTTCGGGTATTATTAAACCTTCGCTCCTTAACATGGGACACCTAAAAACAGTAGGACGGACTTTAGTCCGCTTTTTTAGCGTTGGCAGCTGTCATTTTAAGGCTGGATAAATAATAGGAACGTATTAGCAATAGCTAAAGCTTTTGCACACTTACCCAATATTTTTAAGTTCTCTTCTCCGCCTTACGTTTATAGCCTCAATGGCGGACTGAAGTCCGCCCTACAAATTTAGCTCTACGCATCACCCATTTTTCAATTTCTACCAGCGGCAATACCGAGAAAGCGACTAAAATAATCCAGATCCAGTTATCTAAACTAATCGAAACGGTTCCGAATAAGGTATGCATCACCTCCAAATAAGTAAAGGCAAGCTGAAACAGAATCAACACTACCACTGCTATTAATGCGTAACGATTGCCGGTTAATCCTTCACGATTAAAAATCGACGCGTCGATTTTTCGTGAGTTGAATAAATAAAAAATCTCAAACATCACCAAAGTATTTACTGCCACGGTGCGTGCGTGCTCTATAGTTTCGCCATGAAACTGTTCCCACAAAAATAGGCCAAAAGTGCCCGTTACAATAATCAAAGAAACAAACACAATACGCCAAATAAGCCGCCCCGTTAGCAATGGTTCTTTTGCGTTGCGGGGCGGGCGTTGCATCACATTGGCTTCCGGCGGCTCAAAAGCCAATGTCAAAGCCAGCGTAACAGCCGTAATCATATTCACCCAAAGAATCTGCACAGGCGTTATCGGTAACATTTTACCCATCATAATAGCCGCCATAATCACCAACGCCTCGCCGCCATTGGTTGGCAGAATAAATAAAATGGCCTTTTTCAAATTATCATAAACCGTACGCCCTTCCATCACCGCATGCGCTAAGGAAGCAAAATTATCATCCGCCAAGACCATTTCAGCAGCTTCTTTCGCCGCTTCAGTGCCTTTGTTACCCATTGCCGTTCCGACATCAGCGCGTTTTAAGGCCGGCGCATCATTCACGCCGTCGCCTGTCATTGCGACAATATCGCCATTTGCTTGCATTGCTTTAACTAAGCGCAATTTATGCTCTGGACTGGATCGGGCATAAATATTAATTTTACTCACAGTTTGCTGTAATTCTTGATCCGATAAAGCTTCAATTTCATGCCCAGATAACACCTTACCGCCTTGGGCACACAGTCCCAGCTGCGCACCAATAGCAGCGGCCGTATCAGCATGATCACCGGTAATCATTTTGACTTCTATACCTGCCGCTTGGCATTGCTGCACAGCGACAATAGCCTCGGATCGTGGTGGATCTATCATGCCGACTATACCCAATAAAGTCAGCCCAGTTTCTAAATCAGAAAAGGTCAAATTACGCTGTTGATTACCGTCCGTTTTCATAGCAATAGCTAAAAGTCGCTGGCCTTTTTGTGCCATCAACTGCATTTGCTCTAACCAATAATTACGGTTCAGCAAGCTATCTTCGCCACCGTTACGCTGTTTAGTACACATTTCCAATAATCTTTCCGGCGCACCTTTGATATAGGTAAAGCCATGTCCAGCATGATCATGATGCAAAGTCGCCATAAAACGGTGTTCTGATTCAAAGGGAATGACATCGGTACGCGGCCATTTTTCTTGTTCCAGGTGAATTTCCAAGCCCGCTTTCAGCGCCATTGCCAATAAAGCACCTTCGGTAGGATCGCCATGTAACAACCAGTTGCCGTGCTTTTCGTGCAAAAACGCATCGTTACACAGCAAGGCGGCACGTGCTACTTCAGAGAGAATAGGATATTCATCAGGATTTATAGCCTGCTGTTCAAGCTGAAAATTGCCGTGTGGGTTATATCCGACACCATCGACGCTATACAGACAATCAGCAGTCAATACCGAAGTTACCGTCATTTCGTTACAGGTCAGCGTGCCGGTCTTATCAGAACAAATCACCGTTACCGAACCTAAGGTCTCCACCGCTGGCAAACGGCGAATAATGGCATGGCGCTTGGCCATACGCTGTACGCCAATTGCCAAGGTAATAGACATAATCGCTGGTAAACCTTCCGGTATAGCAGCAATGGCCAATCCCACAGCGGCCATAAACATTTCCGTAAAATCATAGCCGCGATAATAATGACCAAAGAAAAACGTGGCTGTTGCCAAGACTAATATCGAACTTGTCAGCCAGCGACCAAATTGAGCGACTTGTTTAAGCAAGGGTGTGACTAAGGTTTCCACTTTAGAGACCAACGCGCTAATCAGGCCGATTTCAGTATTAATGCCTGTTGCTATAACCAGACCTGTTGCCTGACCACTGCTGACTAAAGTGCCTGAATATGCCATCGATAAGCGATCACCCAGCTCTGAGCTTTGTACGACTGGGTCGATCTGCTTTTCCACGGGCAATGATTCACCGGTTAATACTGCTTCTTGCACTCGAAAATTTTTACATTTTAATAAGCGTAAATCAGCCGGAACTTTATCACCGGATTGCAAGGCCACAATATCCCCTGGCACTAGCTGTTCAGCAGAAATAGCGACCTGTTTACCATCACGCAATACCGAAGCCTGCAGTGATAGCATATTACGAATCGCTTGCAATGCATCTTCTGCTTTACCTTCCTGAATAAAGCCAATCAACGCATTAATAATCACCACACCGAAAATCACGCCACTATCAACTAGATGCCCTAACACCAAGGTAACGAGTACAGTAAGCAGCAATACATAAATAATCAGATTATGAAATTGGCTGAGAAAACGCAGAAAACTGCTGCGCGGCCTTATTTCCGGTAACTGATTAAATCCATACTGCTGTTGGCGCTCGTTAACCTCTGCTTGCACAAGGCCATGAATAGAAGCCTTTAATTTATCCAACACCTGCTCAACGCTCAAACTGTGCCAAGCAATTTTATCGGCTGATGCCTGCGTTTCAAGCTTTGGCTCTTGCTGCCTTTGCAACAGTTGCCAAGTGATCCATGCGGAAGAAATACCTAATAATATCGCTATCAATATAACCAGCCAAGGCCAAATGTAGGGTAGAGATAGCCACTGATAAAGCGCGATAGAAAGATTATTTATGTCAGTAAGCCATTGCATCGCCTTATATACTCCAATAATTGAGTCTTCATTTCAATATGATAAACCTTAACCACGTTGAGAAATGTTATTTTAATAAACTGTTTGCCAGCTTTAGGAGGAATCTTAAATCTTGGTACTATCGTAAAAACCAAGATCTCTCCTGTCGTCGAGATGACAGTACTTTGGCAACGCGACAATAGGAATGATCTTGCTCACTGAAAAAAGGAGAAAAAGAAGAGCCTGTTTGTGATCTATTTTGCGTAACATCAGTTTTTAACCATAAAGTCATGGGGCTTATATCATTAAGCCTA
>CBDVDU010000125.1:0-7114 GCA_965372825.1 uncultured Gammaproteobacteria bacterium
TGGTGGTTCGTTGTCATCCTCATCTTCTTGGTCAAAGACCATGCCCTTTCCATTTTCTTTTGCATAAATAGCCAGTACTGCGGGTACGGGCGCGATAATATGCATAGATTGTCCATTAAATCGGGTGTTGAATTCAACGGTGGTATTGCCTAAAGATAAGCTTTGAATTGCTTCTGGACGTATATTTAGGACAATTTTACCATCATCAATATAATCTTCAGGCAATACCGCATGAGGATGCGAGGCATCAACGAGTAGGTGAGGCGTTAAATTATTATCAATAATCCACTCATAAATGGATCTAAGTAGGTAAGGTTTTAATGAGGTCATCTTTTGTTAGGCATTTTAGCCATTTCTTCCTCTTCTTCGCTTAGGCTTTCAGCAAAAGCTTCGCGGCTGAATAATTTTTGAGCGTATTGGTTGATTATTTGTGCGCTCTCAGGTAATTCAATGCCAATGCTAGGTAAACGCCATAATAATGGCGCTAAAGAGCAGTCAATTAAAGAAAAGTCATCACTCATAAAAAACTCATGTGCTGCAAATAAAGGCACGGCAGCAACTAAGCCTTCACGTAGCATTTTCTTCGCACGAGCAGATTTTTTCTCACCTGAATTGAGTACTTCATCTAATAAGTGATACCAATCTTGGTCTATGCGTTTGATAACCATACGTGCATTAGCACGCGACACAGGATCCATTTGATGTAGAGGAGGATGTGGGAATCTCTCGTCTAAGTATTCCATGATGATGCGCGAATCATATAAAACCAAATCACGCTCAACTAATGTAGGTGATGTGCCATTTGGGTTAAGCTCCAATAAGCTTTCTGGTGGATCGGTAGGGTCAAAATATTCAATTTCAGCTGTTACACCTTTTTCGTGTAAAGCAAGTCTTGCGCAATGACTCATGGCACAAGTAGGCGAAGAAAATAGTGTCATGACTGAACGACGAGTATTAACAGTTACCACGAATCGTGACTCCAAAGTAGTTAAAGATTAGGAAAAATAACTTTATTGTACCATACATAAACCTAACTTCGTGCTTGCTTGTGTGGCTTAAATGTGTAAATTGGGCTGGAGGAATTAAGTAAATCACAGTACACTCGTACTTTCTTATTAAGTCGACTAATAAAGGGGAAATAATAATGATAAAGAAAACTTTAAAATTAGTGTGTTTAATTGTTAGTGTTGGTTTTACCGGCTCTGCTTTTGCTTATGGATCATCGGAAACCAATAATGGTTGCAAAAAACCTAAGTTTAAAACTTTTACGCCAGCGCATAAGTCCGAGGTAGATCCTGAGTCAGAAATTTCATTTACGGTTTCAGGTTATGCCGATCCTGCAACGATTAAGGCGGTTGCTAAGAAAATTCCACTAGAAGTAGATGTTGAATATAAAACGAGTTTTTATGCGGTAAAGGCAAAACTTCCCGCATCCTTAACTGGGAAGTATGCACGTATTCATGTACAAGCAAGTGCTATGTTAGGCTGTACCGGAAAAGATGGCTGGTTGCTTAAAATTAGAGATAAGGCAGAAGGGGCTGAGTAAGCCTAATTATTTTAACCACAAGGCTCTTAGGAATACACATTCAATAAAACCCGAAGCCTTCAGTTATGTAGCACTGCCAGTCCTCAAAGGACTGGCAGTGCTTGCGGATATTATTGAATTCTCGTTCCTTCCTTAGTAGCGAATTTTGTCTTCTTGTTCTTGCCAAGCGATAAAGGGCTGTAGTGCAGTATTTACCTCAAGGTGCTGCATATTGATCGTCCGTTTTTCGGGCGTTATAGCAATTTCATCATAAATAAAACTATCATCAAATCCTGCTTGTGCGGCATCAAAGCGATTACAGGCAAAATAGACTTGTCCTAAGCGTGCCCAATAAATAGCACCTAAGCACATAGGGCAGGGCTCACAACTACTATAAAGGGTGCAGTCAGTGAGCTGGAAATTGTTTAAATGCTTGCAGGCAGCCCGAATAGCGGTGATTTCCGCATGTGCAGTCGGGTCATTACTACAAGTTACGATATTGGAGCAAGCCGCAATGACTTTATTGTCTTGGCAAATAACGGCACCAAACGGTCCGCCATTTCTTGTGTGTACATTTTCTAAGGCTAAGTCGATTGCTTGTTGCAAGAATTGCGCGTGCATTTATAAATTTAGTGGATTGTTGGGGTCTATGCCATCCATAAAGGGGAGGCGGCGATCCTGATTGGTAATCTGATACACTTTTCCTAGCCAATTATTAAACACGGCTTTTGCAGTATCACGCCAGGTATTGTCTAAAAATGGTTCAACTTCTTGTTCTGGAAAATCGTCAATAGGGCTGTGATTCTTTAGTGCATCTTGTACATGCTTGGCGTAGCGAGTAAAAATCGCTTGTGCCTCGTGACTAAAATAATGCTCTGGAAAATGCGGGTACAGGTCAATCTCTTGATTAATATAGCGTAATACTTCGCGTTTATATTCTTTCAATAAGCTGATGTTATCGTACTCGGGGTGCCCCTGGAAAAACACAATGCGAAAACCATCGGGACTGACCGCGAGATGCAAACCAGCCTCTGCGCTAGAAACCAGTGTTTTTACGCCATGATGCTCTAAGTCTTCTTGAAATACAGCGTTAAAGCGTGAGTGGGGAACATCAAAGCGTGTGTTGATTTCGGCAATTAAAGGGTGTTTACGGTCAATGACTTTATGTGCGTAAACGCCCCAACATTTTACCGGTAAACGTGTGCGCTCTATGCCATAGCAAAACTGAATCAGTGCATGTGTAGCGAGGCATGAACAGAGAATTGAGGTGACATTTTCTTTTGCCCAATCAAATACTTCAGTTAACGGATGCCAAAAATCTTCGTCCTGCAAATGTGCGTGGGTGACATTCGCACCACTGATAATTAAGGCATCTAAGCCATCGAGTTTAAGCTGTTCAAAGGTTTCGTAGTATTGATCGATATGTGCTTGCGCGGCTATACTTCTGGGTAAACCGTTAATCGTGAATGGATGTACATGAAATTGTGCAATTTGATTGCACGCACCGATTAATCTAAAAAATTGACGTTCTGTGGCCTCGAGCGCGGCATCAGGCATAATATTCAGAAAACCAATATGTAATTCACGGATATGTTGGTGCGTGGCGCGATCAGGATTAAGAATATCCTCGCCTTCTTCTTGCAGGCGTAGGAATGTGGGTAATTGTGTGTGGGCAACTAAAGGCATCGTGATTAAGTGGTTTGCTGTTCTATCGCAGCGGCAATCAGCTGAATAAATTCATCTTCGTTACTAACCTGAGCAACATCATTGGCGTCGAGCGTATAGCCATACTGATCTGCTATGGCTTGGTAGCGAGGTAAGCGCGAGCGAAATAATTCAGGAAAAACCCAAGTCATAAATTCGTCTGGTGGAATGCTATTGGTATCGCTGTAATTATTTTGTTGCATAAACTCGGAGAGCTTTTTATCCAGAAAAGCTTCACGGTAATACAATGGCTTTGGGGATGATTTAGCCCGGTTAATAATCGTTTTCTCTTGTTCGGGAGAGGTTCTTATATAAATAATAAGCGTTTGCTCGGCTAGATGATCTAGTACGGCTTGATTATCTAATTCGCAAGCGCTACCACCTGCATCATTAATAAAGTTTTTATAGCCGTAAATGTCTTCAGCCTTATGAATGAAATCACCAACATCCAGCATAGCAGCAACTTCAGCATGATAATGTAAGGCCTGTCTGCGTTTGAATTCCGTTAGTGATAGGCCGCCTAAGTCAGGATTACCTAGCTTGCTTAAAAAACTGGAAACGGGCGCTAAATTTTCTACTGTGACGTTATTGCAAATATAAATTGAATCAGACAACAGAAGGTCCTTTAAAAAAGGCACTTCCATTGCTTGTTGCTTAATATTATCCAGTATCGGCTCACCTAAATATTTGGTGCCTATACGATAATCTCCTGAATAATGAAACCATTTTTCTTTAGGTAACTTACTGGAAAGTGTCGTTTTTCCAGCACCAGACATACCTAATAAGGTAATGCTTTTAGAATCCCAGTTTAGGAATTCTTGAGAACTCATTTTCATGCAGGGTATTTCCTAATCCTGGTAGTCTTTTAAAGGCATGTCGTCCATATCGGTGCGGCGGGTATCTGAGTTAGAGAAACCTAAATCGTCAGATTCAAGATCATCAAAGGGGGCGCTCCAATCTTCTGGGTCTTCAATGAAGTCAAAGGTTGAGTTATACCAGCTGTCATTATCATATTCGCCAATATCTCCATTATGATATTGAACTTCAATGGTATCATCACTCTCCTCAATGGCGACGACTTTGAAGGTGAGATTATTTTCTACGTCTTTATACCATTGCTCGATGACGGGGTCTGTTACGGTAGTCATGATTAATTCCTTGTTGTATATGTTTAGTAAGACTTTTTGCAGTATGACAAGAAAAATACAATGGATGGTTTTTTATTGAATCTATCCGTTTTGATATTGACCTGCCTTGTTAAGCATAGGTATCTACACAACTTTTTACAATTAAAATACAATGAGTTATAGAGCTCAGTTACTCCCTCTCTTGCTGGAGAGGGCCGGGGTGAGGAGAATAAAATCAGGCACTTATCTATTTCCCCTCATCCAACCTTCTCCCTTTGGAGAAGGCTTTAATACTTGTGTAGATACCTATGCTTGTTAAGGGGGATGTTATGCTTATGATGTGTAGATTGCAAGACTGAATTCTACAAGTTTTTTGGTCGCTATCTAAAGCCTTGTAATAGTAGATAATCTTTATAAGTAGGCTAATCCACGTGGACATAATCACGGTGGCGAATTTAACAAGTGTGTATGTTTGAATATAAAAAAGAGAGGTAGTGATGGAGTTGTCTGTATGGGAGAATGTTTTTCTGGGAGCTATGGCGCTAGGTTTGATTTTTTGGATGCGACCGGGCATTAAAGCTTCGCTGCAACAAAGTAAAGGTGTTCCTTCCGATTGGTTAGGTGCGTTAACCCCTATTGTTGGGGTGGTGTTATTTGTTATTTTTTTAATTACGATGGTTTGATATGACTGATTTTACAGGTGAAGAGTTTGACGAGTTTCAAAAACATGCAGAGTATGACGAAGATGAGGAGCAAACTTGGGCGATTAGGCCTAATAAGACGCAACTAAAGCGTGATATTGCCGCTATACATGATCTGTGTGAGGAAATCACTCAGTTGGCACCTGCGCAGATAGAAAAATTAAACCTTCCTGATGAGATGGTGAGTGCTATTACTAGCGCGGCTAAAATGCCTTTTAAAGCGGCGCGTAAACGGCAATTAAAGTTTATTACTGGGCAAATGCGCAAAGTTGATATTGATCCTATTGAGGAAGCCCTCAATAGGATCAAAGCAAAAAGCGCACATGCTACTCGAGAATTGCACCAGTTAGAGCATTGGCGAGAGCGTTTATTATCTGATGATAAACAGGCGTTAACTGAGTTATTAGATAAATATCCAGGGGCTGATGCACAGCAATTACGGCAATTAATTCGTAATGCGAAAAAAGAAATTAGCTTAGAGAAACCCGTTAAATCATCGAGATTATTGTTTAAATATTTAAGAGTTTTATTTGAAGGTGCCCAAAATACTGAAGATGAGCAAGATTTTGAATATGATCTAAATGGCGACGAAGGTTAAGGGTGTGCAGGACAGTTTTTATTGGGTTTACTAGGCGTTAAGGAATTGTAAGTGGTGGCAGTTAAGAAAATTATTCGTATATTTTTATGTTTAGGGTTAATGCTTTGTTCCGCGCAAGTTTTTGCAGAAGGCGACAAGCGATACATTGCTATTTCAGATATTCTGATGGAGGTCGCTGAGCTAAATCAGAATATTTCTTTGAATGAAGATGAAACTAAATTAACGCAGCTAATTAAAAAGAAGGACGGTTTATTTGAGCAATTAATGATGGTAATACGCGGTTCGGCCATTGACTATGATCTTGAATCTATCAATAAATCAGAATTGCAATTACTCAACTCGAAAATAAGGATAAACCGGGCGAGGGGTAATAAGGTAGCTGTACAGCGAGATCAGTTTAGTATTGACTATTACTTGGCTAAGCGTGATATAGGCAGTTTTGTTGTGTTTTTAGTTGGAGCAAGCCGTAATTACCTGCCTGAAGAAAAAATCTTAGCTGAAACTGAAAGTAGAATTGCGAAAATAAAGAAAAAGATAAAAACGATGCCAGAGCCTTTGCAAGGTGAAGGTGACATTTATCAAATTGTAGCTAAAAATCATCAGAGCTTAATGCGCATTTCTATCGTGTACTTGGATTTTTTGGAGTATGTGAAACATAACCCAGAAGAAGTTGTTGCAAGCAGTTTTTTAAATAAAATTTCATTAATTTCTACGATTTCTTACTTCAATAATATCGAAGTATTGAATCGTATAAATCCCGTGATTGCGCCTTTGCGTATTGATATGGGCGGGCTTATTGTCTCCTTATGTATATTTTTGTTGACCATGATTTTTTTCCCAGTTGTTTCCAGAGGAAGTAATCGCTTGATTGAGCGCTTTATTTTAAATGATGGCAAAGTAGAAAATATGGAGCATGTTTTTATCAGCTTACATAAGCCCCTTTTGTATTTGGTGTTCTTTTTTGGTATTGATTTAGCAATGAATGCTTTGCTTTATAAAACCGAATATAAGGTAGTTGTTGATCATTTTATTTATATTTTTTATCAGGGACTTTGTGTTTATTTGTTGTTTAACTTAATTAATAGTGTGGTGGCTGTTCAATTTGACCGGGCGGATAAAAGGAATAAGGAGTTAAGTAGAGAGCTAGTACTATTAATGGTTAAAACTTTGAAGGGCATTGTTGTTTTGCTTTCTTTAACGTTCATATTAAGCCATTTTGGTATCAATGTAACCGCAATTCTTTCCACTTTAGGGATCGGTGGTCTAGCCTTTGCGATGGCTGCGAAAGATAGCTTGTCTAATTTCTTTGGCGGCCTAAATATCATGGTCGACCATATTTTTAAAATGGGTGACTGGATCAAAGTAGGCGATGTCGAAGGGACGGTAGTTGAAATCGGACTACGTAGTACCACAGTAAGAACCTTTGATAATGCTCTGATTACAATGCCTAATGCCATGG
>CBDVDU010000126.1:0-7044 GCA_965372825.1 uncultured Gammaproteobacteria bacterium
ACGGTTTTTCTTGGGTATATGAGTTTAAGTGCAAATATATTGGGATTGGTATAATACCCATAAACGGCTCATGAATGAGCCGTTTTTTTCTTTAATATGATTTAGGATTAATTCTGATGCCTAACGAAACGCTTTTTATTTCAGATCTACACCTGACGATTGAACGCCCTGAAGTCACGCAAAAGTTCCTCAAACTATTAACAGGACGCGCCAAACAAGCAAAAGCACTCTATATTTTAGGTGATTTATTTGATACTTGGATTGGTGATGATGATTTTAGCCCTCCCATTAAAAGCGTAAAAAAGCATTTAAAAGCACTAACAGCACAAGGCACGCCTGTTTTCTATATACACGGAAATCGTGATTTTTTAATTGGACAACGCTTTAGCAAAGAAAGTGGAGTCACTTTATTAGATGAATACAGCGTAATTGATTTATATGGCACACAGACCTTACTAACGCATGGTGACTTGTTATGTACCGACGACTTACCTTACCAAGCATTCCGCTTAAAATCGCATAGCAAAGCTTGGCAAGAAAACGTTTTATCCAAGCCATTAATCTTAAGAATACTTTATGCGCGCTGGTACCGTTTACGTAGTTTTTTCCATAAACGTAAAAAATCTCAAGATATTATGGATGTTAATCAAGACACCATAGTAGGTGTCATGAAACAGTATCAAACAACACGCCTAATCCATGGACATACTCACCGCCCAGCAGTACATGATCTAAAAATTAATGGTTTAAAAGGACAACGCTTCGTACTAGCAGAATGGAAAAAAGACAGTGCCAGCGTTTTAGCGTGGACTGCCTCAGGGTACACACAAGAAATGATCTAATCGAGTAGTTTATCGCCATTTAATAAACGATAAACTGATACACAACCCGCACAACAAAATAGTTTTAACCCCTCTGTAGTATTGGTGGTAAAACCGTCAATCTCGACAGGGAGTCCACACAAAGCACAATTAATCTTAGTTTCCTTCATATTACTTTCTCCTTTCTGTAGGCAATAATTACGCTTTACTGAATCGGCGCTCATACCATTGCATAAAATAACCCATCGACTTATGTTTCCCGGTACGCAAATAATGGAGCGTGTACTCACTATTAATGGAAGCTTTCAGTAAGTGTTTAGATGCTGCTGTACCACAAAAAAGCAATTGATCCCCTTCTAAAATTTTATAATCTTTATCTGGTAAAACGATCTCTTTACCACATGATTTAATAACAAAGGGAATCAAATCCAGCTCAACATCACGGTTGCGCGGATCAGAAGTAATATGACCCAACAACACCTCCTCCCCTGCATCCAAAGCCTGAATAACAGCACTACTTTTTTCAGAAGTAAAATCTATGGTAACCAAGGATGGCTTTTTATCACCGATTTTCTCTCTTAATAAAACTAACAAATCATTAAGTACTTGCTCTCTCCCTAGATTTTTAGCTAATAAATACCGGAAAAAAGGCTTTAATAAAGGGGCAATTAATAATAATAATATTTTTCTTGCTGTTACCAAAGTAGGCTGCATAATCATATCAGCATTGGCTTCAGAAAATGCTACCTCATTTTCATGACTGTTTTGGCGCACAATAGTAAATAGATTCTTATTCAAACAACGTGCATTTAATAAGGCTCCCAAATTATGCCCATCATCAGCATCAGCTGCCAATAACCCTACCGCCTCATGAATTCCCGCTTGGCTTAATGTTTTTCCACTAACATGACCAATAACATAAGTATCAATCTCCTCTTCTTTACGTCTAGAGTGCGGATCAATAACAGCTGTTTTAATTCCGTTTTTTGTTAATACCCGATTTGCCTCAAGACCCATACGCCCATAACCACAAATAATCCAGCCTCCCACAGGCGGCTGCACATAACTATCTAAAGTTGCCCCTTTACCCCCTACCAACCAATTATTTAAAGCATAAAAAGCGGGATTATTAATACAGGCATTAAGCACGCGCGCAAAGGTCTTAAAGGGATCAACAATATGCACTTCCCCCCCTAAAGTCGATAAAGTTTCTTCAAAATCATCTACTTTAGACATGGTAATAATCCCAGTTTTGGGATTAAGTAAGCGCACCATGGCTGATATTTTTAGATTTGCCTCTTCATTACTAGTAATACAAACAACCGCCTGACATCTTTCACTCTGCAGCCCAGCTTCTAATAAATACCGAGGAACGCTGGCATTTGCGCACAAGCCCGGAACCGCTGTTTTATAGTTACGTAATTTTAATGCTTGAATGCGCTCTTCACTTTGATCAATAACGATCACTCTTAAGCCTGCATCATTCATCCCTCTAACTAAGACACTCCCAGTATCGCCAAAACCACACACAATATAAAAAGGCCCAACAATGCGATTTACATTCTTAGAAAATCGCCACTCTTCCACTGCACGTAAAAAAAAGGGGTTTTGCAATAAACGCACGATACTACCCAGCGCATAAAACCAAGTCACCACACTGACATATAGACAAACAATAGCCCATAAACGCTGCCCATCACTAAAAGTAAAAGGAATCTCCCCAAAGCCCGTTGTCGTCGCCGTATAAGTCATAAAATAGAAAGCATGAAAAATACTTAAATATTGCGCTTCCCCATTTAACTCAGGGCCAGGAATAAACACCATGACTAAAATAGCAGTGGCATAAACTATCAATATAGCCATCAAAGGGGTGCGCATCTCGCGCATTACAATAAAACTAACGCGGCTTATATCTTGACTTGCATTCATATTTTCTAAAAGTGATAAATTCTATTGAGAAATTTTTTGCTTACAATCGTGACATTAAGGTTTCGGAAACCAAAATGACTACCGAAATAATATTGGCCACCAACGCACCACCCGCCAGCGCAATAATGCTCGCCATCACATCAGGCGTTACACCTGTACCAACAATATGCACAGCAAAAGTCCAACGCAATGCCGCAGCAATTAATTCAAAATCAGCCACTAAACTGGTAGCTAATAAAATTGCCCCAATTTGCGAGCGGTCACCCAATTTCAAACCTGTTGCAATTAAGTTAACAACAACGACAGCAAACAGCTCAAAAACACTGTGATGGGCTGCATTATCATATTCACCCAGAAAAAATCCGACATTTAGTGTTAGTGATAAAACAATGAAAAAACCAAAAATAACTTTCTCAAAATTCACGGGAGACCCTCAATAATAAAGCACAAATAAACGTTTATTTTACCTTAAAATAGCAGTAACTCATGAAAAAACTAGACTTTAAATATTATTGTTTGCTAATATATAAATTCAAACAACTTAGCAAAGAGGCTTATTATGAAAATGACAGCAATGGACTTAGTGGCAAGCGCTAAACAAAATATTTCTGAAATATCTATAGCTGAAGCAAAACAAGCTTTATCTGAACACCTTATTTTAGATGTCAGAGAACCAGCTGAATTTGCTGCAGGACAACTACCTAATGCAGTCAATATTCCTCGTGGCCTACTTGAATTCCAAATTAACAACCACCCTACTTTTGCAGGCCAACACGCCGTCAAAATTATTGTCTGCTGTCAATCTGGTGGTCGCTCCGCATTAGCAACCGAGTCTTTACATAAACTGGGCTACACCAACGCAGTTAGTTTAGCAGGCGGTTATAAATCATGGTCTGAAAGCTAAATATATGCAACAACTCGAATCCATTCGACTCGATAAATGGCTCTGGGCTGCGCGTTTTTTTAAAACGCGCAAACTCGCATCCGATGCGGTATCGGGCGGAAAAGTTCATTTGAATGGGCAACGCACCAAGCCGAGTAAAGACGTTAAAATTAACGATCTTTTAGTCATTCATAAAGACCAATACAGCTGGAGCATTACCGTATTAGGCATAAACGCTCAGCGCAGACCCGCTGTAGAAGCCGTTTTATTATATTCAGAATCAGAAGCCAGTAGCTTAAAACGCGCGCAAGACGTCGCACAAAGACGTGCGGAGCGCTTGCTAATGCCTGATGATCTTGCACAACGTCCGAATAAAAAACAACGCCGTCAGATTCACCGATTTAAGCAAAGCAATAGTTAAATACCCCCCTACAAACAACTAGGCGGCTTAGGCAAACCTGCAATCTTAGCCGCGTACTTTAACGGCCCTTCAGGAAATAATCTCAGTAAATACCGACTACTTGCTTTCTCTTCACCTAATGTATTCTTAATGGCTTTAGCAAAAACGCGCGCATTCGGTAAATATTTATAATCCTGATAAAACTGACGAAAGAATAATAGAATTTCTCGGTGCTCAGCACTTAAAACGACCCCTTCTAACTGGGCAAGATGTACCGCCACATCATCATTCCATTGATTCATATCGCAGAGAAAACCTTGATCCGTTACTACAATGCTCTGACCATTAACCTCTAATTCCATGTTTTTATCACTTCATGCTCAGTCGTTAAAGTAACAAACCCAGAATAATCAACAGGCTTTATGTCAACTATGATCTCATCATGCACCAGACCTCTTGCCAATAAATCTGGCTCTAAAACGTAACATTGGAAATTCTGACAATATTGCTTTAATTGATCCGCAGTTTGCGCGTTGCTATGCAAAGCTAAGACGGCACTACCTACAAAAATTAACGCATCACCTTGCGCAATCCGCTGAAAAAAAACATCATGTTCAACACGCTTATTAAGGATATGCAGCATTATTCACCCGCAAATAATTTCAAACCAACTACGCCCATAATAATAAGTGAAATAGACGATAAACGGTAAATATCTACAGACTCTTTAAATAGAAAAATACCCGCGATGGCGATACCCGCAGCACCTACTCCAGTCCAGATTGCGTAGGCTGTGCCTAAAGGCAACGTTTTAATCGATAACATTAGCAAGCCAAAGCTTCCCGCACCCGATACAGCAGTGACAATCGAAGGAATTAATTTTGTAAATCCTTCGTTATATTTGAGGCTCAAGGCAAAAAATATTTCCGCAATACTTGCACCCGTTAAATACAGCCAACCCATCTTCTCTCCCAATCAATATACAGATAATACGGATTATTCTACAATAGCCTATCCATTGATTAATTATTTATTTTCTCATGTCTTCAGAACCCAGCTTTGCTATCAGAAACAGTGCCGACATTATTCGTAAACTTACCCTTATGTGGAAACAAGGCTGCTTAATTACCGCACACTTTGGTGAAGCTAAAGAGTCGTTTATTACTGCGATTACCGATGTCAATAAAGAAAAGCAAACTTTCACCTTAGATTGCGCCCCTAAAGACTATCTTAATAAACAATTACTTGCCTCCAGTGAAGTGACGTTTAACAGCGTCGTTTCTGGCATACAAGTACAGTTTTCGCATAAGAACATAACTACAACCAGCATAAAGGGCACTGCTGCATTTTTACTCTCTATCCCTGAAACACTCTATTGGCTTGAGCACCGTAAGTTCTATCGAGTCAGATCGCCTATGTCTAACCCAGCTTTGTGTACGATCAAAGTAAAAATAACACTAGATGATCAAGAAGAAATGAAAGAACTGAATTTAAAAATTCAGGATATAAGTATTTCTGGTTTATGCTTACAAATAGAACCTGAAGATTTAACAGATGGTTGGAAAATGACCCATACACTAGACAACTGTTTTATAGAATTACCTGAAATCGGTGATTTTTATAGTGTTATAGAAATTCGTAATCAACGTTCATTAACACCCGATAGAGATGACAAAACACAACTGATAGGCGTACAACTTATTGATGCCTCTCCCGCTATTGAAGCAAAAATTCAACGTTATATGCAGCTTGTCGAACGAGAAAATAGGAAAAAAAGCTAAATCAATGGACTCCTTTGGTAATTCAGCAACAAAAGTTTTTAGCATTTCGCAACTTAATAGCAGCGTAAAGTCCCTCTTAGAACAGAATTTCTTCGCTGTACAAGTCAGTGGTGAAATTTCCAATTTAAGCCGTCCTTCATCAGGACATATTTATTTCACCTTAAAAGATGAGCGCGCCCAAGTCCGCTGCGCTATGTTTCGTAGCCAAGTACAGCGCCTTAAATTCCAACCCGAAAATGGCTTACAGATTCAAGCAAGCGCTAATGTCAGCTTATACGAAACGCGTGGCGACTATCAATTAATCATCAATCAACTACAAGAAGTAGGCGATGGCGAGCTACGTCGTGCATTTGAACAGCTAAAGGAAAAACTCGCAGCAAAGGGACTATTCGCTCCTGAACACAAAAAAGCACTGCCATTGATACCGACTAGCATAGGAATTATCACCTCGCCTTCTGGTGCCGCAATACGCGATATACTCTCAGTGCTTAAGCGCCGATTCCCGACCATACCCCTAGTTATTTACCCAGTCATGGTGCAAGGCAACGAAGCCAAGTATGCCATTAACCAAGCGATTATTAGTGCTAATCAGCGCAAAGAATGCGATGTCTTAATTTTAGCCCGTGGCGGTGGCTCTTTAGAAGATTTATGGGCCTTTAATGAAGAAATGGTCGCCAATGCTATCTTTAAAAGCCGCATTCCAATTATCAGTGGTATTGGTCATGAAACTGACACCACAATAGCCGATTATGTCAGTGATTTACGCGCGGCAACACCGACGGCAGCAGCTGAACATTGCACCCCTGACGCTCAGCAATGGCTAGGTCAATTTCAAGCCTATGAATATCAGCTTGCTCAACTTATGCAAAATAAATTGCAGCAGCATACGCGCCACTTAGACTGGATCACTAAAAACCTAAACCAACAACATCCAGGTAAGCGACTAGAAATACAAGCTCAACGCTTAGACGAACTAGAATTACGCCTGAAATCTACTTTACAAAATCAGCTCAACCAAGCAAAATCAGATCTTAAAGCGCATCACGCCCAGCTTTGGCAATTTAATCCAACACATAAGGTAGAACAATTAAAAAATCGCTATGCAAACCTTAATAGCCGATTAAACAGTAGCATAAAAAATAAGTTGCATGAGCACCAACAAAAATTCACCTTACTTAGCCAAACTCTTAACGTCGTCAGCCCACTAGCTACTTTGCATCGAGGCTACAC